>JAFAVN010000409.1 GCA_019242435.1 Verrucomicrobiota bacterium
CAGTCAGTCCTTGCTTCCGGTCCGAATTGTTCTTCGATGACGCTGACCTTTGTTTTCGCGTGTTGCGCCAGTGGAAATTAGGCTTTGTCCATCAAGTTTTGGCTTTTATAAGGGAAGACAACGACGGAGCCTTCGCCGCGTTTTCCAACTTCGATTACGATCCAGCTTACCGTTATTTACTGACAATGGCCTATGGCGCTGAAATTTTTAATGGCCAGGAGTGGCAGCAAGTAAAGCAACAACGGAAGTCGCTTTATTATCGGCGGTTGGGTCGTGCGCTCGTACATGGAAAATCGAAGCGGTATTGGGATTTTCACCGAAAAGCAGGCCGCGTGATGGGTTATGAACTGCGCTATTCCGCGCTGATTTGGCCGGCGATTTTAGCTGGTTTGAGTATCGTGTGTAATCCAAAAGCAACATTAACCCGAATCATTCGGCAAACGAATAGGTGGCGTAAGCGCGGGCCCCGTAGACGAGAATCTGCTCGCAACCGGGCTTGGGCGCCAGAAGAGGAGACTTATGGATGGGACATGTGACGCACTCGGGAATGGTTCAAAAGCACAGATCGTTCTTCTGACGCCCTATACGGGGGGCAATCGCGGTGACGGGGCGATTCAGGATTCGGCGATCGAAAATATCGTGAGCCGAGTTCCGGGCGCTCGGGTCCTGCTAAGCGCGTTGCATCCAATTCACGTCGCCGAGCGGCATGGCGTACCAACCTTTCCTATCACCGGATTGGAGGTTCCCTGCTATTCTAAGCCAAGGGAAAGAGTCGGTGGAACGCGCCTTGGACTTCTAGGACGCCTGGCGATATGGCCATTGAGGACAATTCGGATGGTAATGCGTGAGATTAGACATCTCGCCAGGACTTATCTCCTTTTACGCAGGAGCGACCTTTTGGTGGTTTCAGGGGGAGGGCAAATAGATGATTACTGGGGTGGTCCCCTGGGGCATCCCTACGCTCTCTTCAAATGGGCTATTCTGGCCCGAGCCGCGCGCACAAAGTTAGTGTTTCTTAGCGTGGGGGTCTGTTTGCTCCGTTCGAGGTTGAGTACCTGGTTTGTACAGAATGCTTTAAGATCAGCTGAATACCGATCCTACCGAGACTTGGGTTCGAAGCAGCTCGTCGCCAAGATGAAGTTTACCGTCGATGATAGAGTGATGCCGGATCTTGCCTTCGGGCTGGCTTCAGCCCGGACAGAGGGCGACGCCATCTCTGCAAATAGTAATTGCCGGCTCAGAGTCGGGGTCAATCCGATACCCTACTTTTATCTGCATCATTGGCCCGAAACCAACGCCAAACTGTTTGAACTGTATTTTAAAAAGCTGGTTCTGTTTGTTGCCTCGCTGCTGAAAGATGGGCATGAAGTGGTATTGTTTGCCACGGATAGCCCCGATTACATCGTCATGGATCTTTTGCTCGATCAGCTGACGATGTGTGCCGGGTCCGGGAAAATCGGAGCGGTTAGCGTCTTAAATGTCGCTTCTACGGGCGAACTTCTGACAGAACTCCGAACCTTTGATTGTGCGGTGGTCAGCCGCCTGCATGCCGCGATCCTATCTCATATCTGTGTTAAGGCCGTGTTGGCGATCTCGTATGACCGCAAGGTAACGCAATACATGGCTGACATGGAACAATCGCGTTATTGCCTGGACATTAATAATACCCAGCTAGAGGAATTGAAACGGACTTTTGGTCTGCTCCGCTCCTCGCAAGCGGAAATCAAGTCGATTGTCAGACGGAAGAATGAGGAATGGCATTCTCGATTGGCACTTCAATACGACGAAGTGATGCAATATATAAAAAAGAAGTGTTTCTCCAAAAACGCGGCTGAGGTAGTTCCTTTGTCCGCATTCAAGTAAGATTCAATGCGCATACTGATAACTGGATCAGACGGGTATTTGGGTTCGTTATTAGCTCCCGATTTAATGAGATTTAGTCATGAGGTCGTCGGACTTGATACCGGCTTCTATAAGGAACGGACGCTTTACGGCAGCAAGAATCCAACTCCGTTCACAATAACGAAAGATGTTCGTGAGATTGATGCCTCTGACCTGGCGGGGTTCGACGCAATTGTTCATATGGGCGACCTGTCGAATGATCCAGCCGGCGAACTAGCGCCTCATATTACCTATGAAATCAATCACAAAGGCACGGTTCGGCTGGCGGAGTTGGCCCGCAAGTCGGGCGTTCGGCGCTTCGTCTATATGTCTTCGTGCAGCGTGTATGGCTTGGCGGATGACGATTATTTGACGGAAAACTCGCCAACCAATCCGCAAACGGCATACGCCGTCTGTAAGACTTTGGTTGAGCAGGATCTCCGGCGGTTAGCGAACGAGCAGTTTGCACCGACCTGTATGCGAAACGCGACGGCGTACGGCGCGTCTCCCCGGATGCGATTTGATATTGTGCTAAACAATTTAGCCG
>JAFAVN010000417.1 GCA_019242435.1 Verrucomicrobiota bacterium
ACGGCCATCCTCCCTGGTAGTGAGCACCCCCAGCGGTTGGACGTTGGAGAAATCCTCCTGCAATGAATCCGGCACCCGGTTGGTCTCTGAAACAAAAAGCGCGTCCTCCTTCGGATGAACCTCCCGATAATTCGGCCACAAGATCAATTGGTTGTAAGGGGCGCTGGACAACGGCATGAAGGTATCCGGCTGGCCTGGCAGATAAAACGCCAGCAGCGAGGCGGTCATATATGCGTTAGCGATAACTACCTTTGCGCCGGTTTGATGCTCTAAGCGCGAAACCTGGGCTGCCAGATCGCGAGAGCCGCGAGCCCTATCCAGCGGATCTTTACCTGGGGGCAAATTAAGCCAAATGGTTTCATGCAACCCGGCCGTCTCGATCAAACCAATGGCGATTGCGGCTATCCCCAGCCATTTAGCCCATTTCGCTCGCGCCGCCAATAAATCCCATTTTGCAGCTAAAAGGATGAACCCGCTAACGTAGGCCGCAGCCGGCCAGTTAGCTTGGCTCGCGCGTTGAAAACTGAGAAAGAAATAGAGCAGAAACAGCGGCAGAAATAAGGAAAGCAAAAACGCTGTTTGACCGCGATCGTTCGATATCGGTAACCCCCTCCAAAAGAGCGCCGCAATCACTCCGATGAAAATGACCGGAGAGATCACCCCTGCCTGTCCGCCCAGAAAGACCAGCATGTCCAACGGCCGGAAATGAGCGCGTTCATCCAGGGCTCCACGATGGGAAAGAAAATGCAGGGTCGGCCACTGATGTTTCCAGTTCCAGTATACCACCGGGATCAGGCAGATCCCAACCACCAGCAGCAGCACCAAAAAACGTCCATTGAACAAATGTTTCCGACTGGGCCCATGCCAAACACAGAAGAGCGCAAATGAAACCAGCTGCATGGCACCTGTGTATTTGGATAAGGTAGCCAGCCCGACTAACAGACCGGTCAGAATCCAGGGTCCAAGATGGTTTGTGTCTTTTGCTTCCCAGAAAGAAAGCGCCGCAAATGTCCAGAAAAAGATCAACGGCGTGTCGATGGTCATGAGGACCGACCCGACGGCAAACATCGGTACGGCGCCGGCCAGCAACAGCGCCCAGAACCCGACCCGATCCGAGAACAATCGTCTCGCCAGCAAGAAAATGCCGAGCCCTGTGGCGCTCGACAAGATCACCGCAAAAAAACGAATGCCAAACACGGTCTGACCAAAAAGAAAGGTACCGGCAGCGATCAACCAGGCAATCACCGGTCCCTTATCGAGATAAGCCAGGTCCAGGCGGCGGGACCAGAGCCAATAGTAAGCTTCGTCTCCGACCAATTCCAAATGCGTGCTATACCAGAGGCGATACAGCGTCACAATCAGCAGCACGCCCGCAAGCAGAAGATATCGGAAGCGGAAGACAGCATTCATCTCGGAAAAACCGGTGAAACACCGGTCCCAGATTGGCGGACCGCCGGAGGATCCCATCCCAGGATGAACCCTGCAAAAATCAAGGCGGCAATCGGTTGAATCGCGTGCAGGTGAATGTTCTGTCGAATCGCAGGGACCCAGGCATTAAGGGCTTCCGCCGCCACCAGCAATGCGTACGCGGTCAGCGGCAGGATCCGCCGCCATCCGAGTTGAGCCCGGATTATCTCCGTTCGAAGAACCGCTGCACAAGTCAGCGCCACGGAAGGCGCCAGGAAGATGTAAGTAGCTAACTCAGTTGAGGGACCAAACAACGTGATAAAGAGGCAACCTAGTGTGAAGGCGGTCCAGATCATCCAAGACCTGTCCCAATGTGAAACGCGGGCCCTCCACCAACAGAAAAAAGCGGCGCCCGCAGCTACCGCCAGTTGCAGGATGGCATAAATTCCAACGGTTATCGGTATGTGAAGAATTCGCAGTAATAACCAAAAGTCTCGCCACGTGCCCAATTCCGTGGCAACCCGGCGCTGATCAGAGGCTAAAGAAAGTCCCCAGGCCCGGTACTGACCAGTCACATAGCCGGGCGAATTACCTAATACCAAAGAAGCTCCTCCCAAAATCACGATGGCAATCACCAGCCGCCACCACAGCTTTTGCGGTTCTAAGACAACCAGGAGAAGACCGATCGCCAACGGATAAATCTTAAAATAAGCGGCAACCGCAATAGCAAAGGCCGCCAAAGTCCATCGCTGTTCTTCGACCGCGAGACAAGCCAAGAGAAGAAGAGCAATCAACACGGGGCTAGCTTGCCCATTGTTAAGATTCCCAATCGAAAGCGGCAGCAACAGGAGCAATGCGACCTGCCACCAACTTCCGTTCGTCCGCCCAGGTTCACGTTGGTTGACGCTGGTTCCCCCGCCCCCAACGCTTCCAGCGTAACGGATGCGGGCAGGTGCTTGTTCTATCCACCGAAAACAGACCAGACATGACAGTAGATAAACGGTTCCACTAACCAACCGCCAAATCCCTGAACCAAGCCATTCCGGGATCACTGCAAATATCGAAAAAAAAGCAGCCGCTAACGGGCTATACAGGTACTTCCCAATATGCGTGTAGAGAGGTTCTCTCGCCAACCAATCTCGCCCTGCCTCCCGAAAAACCAGGAAAACCGAGTTCTGATGCGGCGCCGCCATACCGCGAATTGTAACGGCCAGGACCACAGCGGCCCAAAGTCCTAGAGCAATCCACCCGAGCCGCCGCGGCGCCGAATTTGTCATCTGTCATTTGTCATTTGTCATCGCTTTGGCGGAGGCCCGCCAAACCTGAAAAGCGTTCCCGAATTTCTGCGGGGACAAACTCCATATCCGATGTCTCCTGGATTGCAAGCCGGATCTGCGCCGCCATTAACTCGGGCGGTACCGGGCTTTGATACTCGGAAAGGCATCTCTGCAATGCATCCCCTACCCCCAGTTTGCTGGTTTGGACCAGGCGATAAACTTTCACAATGATTGATTCTGCTGCTCCCGGAGTCAGCAGGTCCGGGACAGAGCCCTCGTAGGTGGCCGGTAACTCGAGCTGATACCGCTTTCCCAGCGAAACCAGAAGCTGGTAGCCTTCGTCCGGTGTGACCGTAGGAAATACCGGCACTTTCAGATCGATTCGACCGGGGCGTTTCAAATCGACCTCGATCAAATCCGGCCGGCTGGAGGCCAGGATCCAGACGAGGCGGCCGCGATTTTCCGGACGACTCATCTCGGCCGCCATCATAGAATAAATTCTGCCTGAAAGGCCGGCATCCTGCCCGCCGGTCTCCCGTTTCCCTAGTGCCTGGTCGGCTTCGTCCACGAAAACGTAACAGCGATCCAACGCCTGAAGTAACCGGAAGATTTTTTCCAAGTTGCCCTCAGTGCTTCCCACCCACCGGTCTCGAAAGTTCTTGATCTTGACCACGGGCACGCCGGCCTCGCCCGCCAGGCATTCCACCAGATAAGTCTTGCCCGTCCCAACCGGTCCACAGATAAGGTACCCCATCGGCAAGGCCTTCAGGTCATTAGCCCGCCAAAGATCCAGATCCTGCCGGAGAGTTTCCTTCAATTTCTCTTGGCCATATAAGTCATCCAACGTCCGACTCGGAGCGATGAACTCGATCAGTCCCTGGCATTCTTCCTCCACGATGATCCGTTTCTGGTCAGCGATATCTTGCTCGTCCAAAGGCTCCTTCTTGTATTCCTTCATGAGGAGAAGCCGATCCAGCCCGTTCATGGTGATCCCGGTCAGTCCGTGAGCTAACCTTCCCGGCTGCTCGCGAAATGAGCCCAGAGCGATCGGAAATTTTTCCCGGCCCAGCGCGATCGCCGTTTCGAGGTCGTTTGTCGAAGGAAACGGTATCTTCAGCCGGCTAACGCGTGGATTGTTCACCACGATCGGGTGCAGGTCATTGAGGTTTTCGGTTAAAAGGCAGGTGGCGATCGGATGGCCCCGGAACGATTCACTACTAGCCCATTCTCGAAACAGGAGCGCCAGCGCGTTCAGATCGTAGTTCAGCACCCCAGGTACCGCCGGCGCGACCAGGTGCGCGGAGTCCACCGTCACTCCAACTGCCATGCGCCCATGGTTCATGTTCGCCAGATTTGCGGCATACCGGAGGAACCGGGTGACTAGCTCGATGGCTTGCCTGGGAGCCCGTGGTAACTCCGGATTAAGCTGAATCGGCGGCCATTCTTTGAACTTATCGCCGCCTCGCTCGACCCGTAACCCATTGCCGAGATCGTAATGCAGGATCACATCGAACTGCGGCATTAAAACGTTCTTTATGAAATCCACGAGGCCGCCCGAGGTGGTTCCGTCCGTGGTCCCCAACAAAAACCGGTCATGGATGTTACCATGC
>JAFAVN010000446.1 GCA_019242435.1 Verrucomicrobiota bacterium
ATATTGTGAAGTCATGGCGTGTGTGCGCTTACATCCCCTTTCCGGTGAGCAGTGGGGGCGCTGCTGGTCGGGTAAACCGGCGCCATACGATAATTGCACCGGTGGTTGCCACAGATCCGTATTCTAACAGCGTAACCCAACCAGGAAGCAGCCAGGGATATCCAAGCGAACGTAAATACCAAACGACGTAGGTGGGCATGATGGCAACCGTCCAGACCATGATGGGAAGCGTCGGGAGCGACCGAAGAAACGGTAGCACCCATAGAAGGTACCAGGGATATATGACCGGTGCGCACAAAAGCGATCCCGCCATGGGCCAGGCGAATGCGTCCGGAGACAAGCCTGGCGATCTGCTTCTCAACCGGATTGCGATTAGAAAACCGACGAACACTGACAGTGCAGTTAAAAGCTGCGGAGCCGCCACTTTCTCGAGTATTGCAAACACCGGATCATTAAAGCGGAAACTCTGCACATAGGTACCGAGCGAGCCAATGGGAATCCATTCGCGCCTCAGAAACGGAAGATAGAGGAGTCCGAATACGATTATGGCCAGGATGCCGTCGCGTATTCGGACCCGTTTCCAAAAAAGCGGAAGCAATACGATAGGTAGCAATTTCACTGAAACGGCCAGTCCAAATGCTACGGCTCCGACCGCACGCCACTGACGTCCCAGGGCGGCGAAAGACACCAACAGCAGCAGAGCGCCAACAATATCGATGTGACCGCTGCCGGCTACTTCCGTTGCCAACAGTGGATTCCAGCTATAAGCCAATACCCAGTGCATTCCTTGCTGACTGCGACGTAAGATATCCAGTAAAAGGAGAACGATCGCCAAATCACAAACTACAAACGCTACCTTCAGAGTAAACGTGGACTCGTAAATCGCGGTTACGGCGCGAAAGAAAAGCTCGGCCCCTGCGGGATATGGACTCGGGACATCCGGATGGTTGAGCGAGCGAGTCTCTGAGGTGTGCAAGCCGCTGAATGCAGGATCGCCAGGAACAACTAGGTAAGGATCAAAACCGAGTCGCTGGACACGGCCATCCCAAACATACCGATGAATGTCGTCATCTGGGCCCGGCGGCATTCCCAGGAATTGAAGGTGCCAAAGACCAGAGAACACCAACCCGATAATAATAACGTGGCGGGGGAATCTTGGCGTGGAGAAGAACTCACGAATCGCGAGCAGGTAGGCAACGCCTGCAACGGCCAGAGAAAAGACAAAGGAGGGATCGCCTCGCGTATTAAAACTATGCGAACAGATGAAAAGCGATCCGAGCAGAATCACGCCGAGTCCGTGAACCTTGTGTGATGGAGTGAGCCTCATCGGTTTCCCGTGCCCGCCCCCAACCGGGCCAGTACATCTTCCCGCTCCTTGAGCCAGGTCGCGGTTCGCGGCGCCAAGGCCGGAGCGCGCCCCAAGTCCAGAGCGAGGCGAATCAGGTCGTCAGTTACATCAATGTCATAAAAAGGATCGGCGAATCCTACCGACAGCTCTAGAACGCGCGTGCGTGATAGGAGTCTCTCCAAGGCGCTGCCGGTGCCCATTCCGTCGCCCATGAAAAGTGTAGGATGTGAGGCCTTCGCTCCAACCAGATAATATCCTCCATCTGAGGTTGGCCCGATAACCACATCGTGTGCCACCAGAGTTTCGAAGGCTGCCTCAATAACCGAACGGGGCAGATGCGGGCTGTCGCTGTTAAAGGCAATAATGCGGCGTCCAGAGCCCTCCCCGAATTGTGCAAATACTGACGTAAGGCCGGCTGCCAGGCCTTTACCCCGCTGTGCAACTACTCGCACTCCATGGCCGGCCACACCAGCTAATTCGTCCACATCGGAATCCGGGCACATGATGGCAATCTCTACGCCAACTAATGAGCCTGCCAGTGCGAGCGTGTCGCCCAGAAGACAGCCATAGAACCCAGCGGCTGCCTGAAGAGAGAGCCCGGGAATCAAGCGGGTCTTCACCGCACCCGGTCTAGGTGCTTTCGCCATGATTACCAGCACGCGGTCGCTGTTCAGCCCAGGCACCCCGGATTCGCTGGGGGATTTCATAGGTTATCAAGACGCCACTACCCTAGCCGGAGGATTCCCTTTTCGGCGTTGAAAATAATATCGCACCGTTAGACTGAGAATGAACCAGGCAGCGCCGATTGTGCCCTTGACGGTACCGCCGATCTTTGATCTTCCAATACGCGGGTAGTATGTCACAGGTACTTCAACCACGCGAAATCCGTTCAGGGCGCCTTTTAGGATCATCTCAACCGCCCAACCATAGGTGGTTTCTTTAAGGGCCAATGCCCGAAGCAGATCAGCGCGTCCGGCGCGAAACGGGCCGAGATCCGTAATCTTTACTCCGTAGAGAAGCCGGATCAAGCCGGCCGCCAGGCGGTTTCCAAAAGCCTGATGCCATGGCAATGCCGCCGGAATCCGTTCCTGGCCAAGGCGAGAACCGAGCGTAATATCGGCATGTCCTTGGATGATTGGGGCGAGAAGAATAGGCAGCTCAGAGGGGCGGTCACTGTAGTCGCCATCGAGGAACACGACTATGTCGGGAAAATTGGCAGCGGCCAGGCCAGTAAGGCACGCCCGTCCATACCCGAGCCGTGGCTCCTGAATGACGCGGGCCCCCATGGTTGCGGCGATCTCAGGCGTGCCGTCATTCGAATTGCTGTCAACGATAATTACCTCCGTGATCAGATCAGACGGAAGATCTGCCAGAACGCGGCCGATCGCCTGTGCTTCATTGTGGGTGGGAATAACGACCGAAATGCGCATGCAGACTAGCGTTCATCACCACCATAGCGAAGAAGGCCATCGCTGTGCGAGCCACGCGTCAATGCCCCATCTCCGACCTGCGCCTCCAAGCGCAAGCCCAAGGCAGGCGAGCACCGAAACCAGCAGCTCCCATATCCACGATGTGCCCAACTCCGAAATCCAAAGGCTGCCGAGAAACAGAAAAGCCACAAAGGCCGCCGGACGAGTAAGCAGACCGATGACAAGGAGAATACCAAGAGAAATCTCGGTTATGGCTTGGAGTGGAGCTGCGATCGCAGTATGGCTTACAACCAGTCCCATGATGCCTTTCCAGACAGCCGGCGAATGACTAGCCTTAATGTAGTAGTTAATCACTCCTGCATATCCCGCAGGCGTGTAGGTGCCTTTTCCTAGATTTTCAAAAAAGACCCACAGAAACATCGCACCGATCGTCACGCGTATTATTGCCAGCCCGTTTGCTGCATCGAACAGGGCGGCCGATCTTGTCGGCCCGTTGTGCTCCGAACTCTCGAGATTTGTCATCGTAGGTTCCCGGCTTTTGAACTTTCGCGGCCTTTTTATCTTCTTCTGAACGACACCCGGTTGCGAGCATTTTGATTCACGGAACCAATTTCCACGCGTCTCGATTGATAGAGGAGCTTAGTGCACAGTTATGAGAAACTCCACGCTTTTGATGATAGGAAACTCCACGGTTTGATCGGCATCGCGGATTTTGGCGAAGCTTTTCGGTATTTCAGTTTGAGCGTTATTGGGAGCTTACAAAGATCGCCTAAACTTGGGGCATCGGAATAGGCGCTTTCTTAAGGCCAACGGATCGGTCTTTTCGCTACAAAAGGGGAACGGGTTCTTGCCCCGGCTCGCAGGCCGTTCCAAGCTCCGGTCAGTCAAAGTGATAACATGTTATTGTTATGTAATTATTTTCTTGAGCGGAGACCAATCCATCGATAGGTTCTCGTTATGTGCACCCCAAAGAGAGGGGATCACCGCCATCGACGCTGACAGACCCGCTCGATGGCATCCCCGACCAGTGATGAACCCAGACGTATGGATGGCGCATACCGAAGATCTAAGTCATGAAGTCCCAACTCCCGCTGCCTCCTCCGATCCTGATGCTCGTGCTATTGATTGTCGCCGGGCTTCTTCAGGTCATCTTTTCAGTGCCCCTACCTGTACATTTGCATCCGGCACTGGCGTGGATATTTCTAGTGACCGGCTTCCTGGTTTCTCTATCTGGTTTTATCACGTTCAAAGAAAATCGAACACCGGTAAAACCTGGCGCGGAACCGACGCGGTTGGTTATCGGCGGCCCTTATCGTTTTACGCGCAATCCGATGTATCTAGGGGTGCTCCTGTTTTCCATTGGTGTTCTCTTTGCCTTACCATCGCCCTGTTTTCTCATCCCTCCGATAATCTATTTCCTGATAATTAATTTTTGGCAGATCCCGTTCGAGGAAACATTGCTCCGGGACAGATTTGGACAGAGCTATGAAGATTACTGCCAAAATGTGAGACGCTGGCTATGAAACCTGAACCGCGGATGAACACGAATGGGGTGAACCACGGATGAACGCGGAATGACACGGATTTGAAACAAACAACGGCGAAGTGACGCGAAGTAACTTGGGCTAATAATAGTTCACAGCAGGTACAACTGTGGCAGCGGTGAGGTTCTCCTGAAACAGTTTCAATCGCCAGGTCCTGACCGAGCGGGTGGGAACCGGCCCGAATATATTCGCGTCAATTCGCGGTTTGTTTTTCTGTTTTCAATCCGTGTCATTCCGCGTTCATCCATGGTTCCCCCTGATTCCTACTTCGTCAGCGCAGGGGGGGCAGATCCCATTCGGGTTGTTTGCCTGCATTAATCTGCGTGTTTATCCGCGGTCTACCCATTCGCGGTTGCTATCTTGGGCAAAACGTGCCCAATTTGAGAGGCATGGCGCTTATTCGTTGCCCGGAATGTTCCGGGCAGGTCTCCGACCAGGCCGTGAAATGCCCGTACTGCGGGCATCCGCTTGAGAAGACAAAAGCCGCTCCGGCAGACGATTGGCGGGAACGGTTTCGCATGATTCATTCCGAGAAAGGCCTGGTGGAGGCGATTCTCTATTTACGAACAATTGGGGTAAGTGAGTCTGAAATGCGGGCATTCCTCCAAGAAGAAGACGCAGCGGGCAGGATTCCTCACCTTCCCGAGTAAAGTCGGCCCGTCCACAGAGCACATTTGATCAGAAGCGGCCAACAGGTTGCACAATTTTTTGCGATCCAACCGGCGCACTATTGACCTGCGCAATTTTGATTGCGCTCTGGGGGCAATGTAATCCGCCATCCCCTCAACGACGGTGCTCCGCGCCTAACTCAGCCGTTTGCGCCGCAACCCATCAAAGTAGACGATCACAATGATAAGCAAACCGGTA
>JAFAVN010000162.1 GCA_019242435.1 Verrucomicrobiota bacterium
AAACAAAAGATCCGCCCTGAGTTCCGTTGGTCCGATTTCACCGAAGAACAGCAGGCGATGCTCGACAATCTGAAAAACTCGGCGATTCTGCCTTCGGATCGCTCACCCGAGGAAGCTAAAGAGTTGCTGGAACGGTTGATGCAGGCGCTAAAACCAGAGGAGCGGGCCGTGGTTACCTGGTTGCATTTAGAAGAAAAATCGATCGCAGAAATCTGTGACTTTACCGGCTGGAGCCCGTCAAAAGTTAAGGTGACCGCTTTTCGAGCGCGCCAGAAACTCGCAGCGGCAGTCCAGCGATTAGAAAAATGACGAACGACGGCTTGGAGCAGTTATTCATACGGGCGAAACACGCCGGCACGGACGGTTCTTCCTCATTGCCGAGCGGGTTTGCCGACCGAGTCTACTCGCTTCATGTTTGCGCCCGGCAAAAGGCGCGGATTACCGCACGCACCTCAGTCCTATCGATATCGGCCGGTCTCGTCATTTTCGCCGCAGTTATTGGCTGGAATTTCAATTCTCTTCTGATGGCAGGAACGGAAGAGCCGGACCCAGTCGACGAAATTGCGCAATCGTTATGGGTTTCAGCTGGAAACTGACCATCTCATTCGCTTTGCTCTTCGTTATCGGCGGGCTCTGCGGGTCCGTAATAACGTTGGCTGTCGGGTCCCATCATTATTTTACAGCCCGAGCGAGACCATCCGTGAGCTGGGAAGAAGGCGTCATGAGAAACCTGACGAAGCACCTGCAGCTGACTGCGGAGCAACAAGAAAAGGTTCGCGTGCCAATCCATGAAGCCACGGAGCGTCTAGGCGCCGTCCGGCGAAAGACCTTATTAGAGATTAACCAGGAGTTCGATGGGACGTTGGCCGGGCTGGCCCCCCTCTTGACGCCGGATCAACAACGGAAACTCGACCAATTTCGCGCTCGCCGGATGGCTCGTTTCCGGGCCGCGATAGCCAGAGTGTCACCGTAAGCTTCAAAGGAGTTCGAGGAGTGCAGGGGCGACCGGGGGGCTACCGATGCGCCTGGATTAAAGACAGCTTTGCTTGCCGATGCTAGATTTCTTTCTTCCGGGAGGAAAAACGGTTACGAACCCGGCGTCGCCGGGATGCTGTCTCGTCGCCCTTCTGCTTGGAGTTCCTGCACTCCTGAACGACTGAACTCCTGAACTACTGAACTACTTTCCCACTCCCTGTCCCCCACCGTCTTGATAAAGGCAAGAATCTCAGCTAAACAAACTCCGGCTACTACCGAGGTCCGGTCCAAAGCATCCATGGCCTCCTGAAATTGACCGGACTGGAGCCGAGCCATGCCGAGACTCAAGTGCCGCGTTACGGAATGGAACCAGTGGAGCAGCAATGCGGGCCGTTCCTGAAAAAGCAGCCTGGTCGAGCGGCCTGATTTTTCTTCCATCTCGGCAATGTAAGAGCCTTGAAGAGAGATTAAGCAACAGCGACAAAACAACGCCAGGAAGTCTTCGGCCTCTTTCGTGATCAGCCCCTTGGCACTCCTCGACCCGAAGATTATCTGCAGAATGATTCGTCCATAGTAGCAGAAGCGAATCTCAATTGCCGCCCGGCAGCCGGCTGCCCGCAGAATTTCGGCGGCCGGCGGATCACTGGTCAATGACTTTAGAGAACGATGAAGAAGGATGCGGAGATCGTCATCCATTCCGGAAGTCTCTTTGGCCAACTCCGTCAAGAAGTCCGGCTCGTTACTTTCTCGCTGGGTAACAGTTTCTCCCTCAAGCGCCATTCGATATCGCGTGTTTGGCCTCTGGCCGGGGCGCCAAAGGCTGGCTGTCACATTTCCCGCAGGAAGAGATCGCACGACTGACTTGAGGATCGCGTCCGCACAAGCATCAAGCGCCAAGTACGGTAAAGCTTCTTTGAGAAAAAGATTGATGGTGTGTTGGAGAAGCGAAACATCGGTGTTCGATTGAGTCTGCTCGTCGCTCATACGGTTCCTGGTCTGTCGGTTCGTCGCCAACCACGTTCCTATCGGGATGGGCCCTAAAACCTGCAGGCTAGCAGAGAAATGGGTACAGCTAAGGTCGCCTCATCCGGCATTTCTCGCAAATCTGTGCCTCTGGAAATTATAATATACTGCTGGGCTTGCTAGAAATAGGGGCTAACTGCAATCATCCTCAGGCCATGAGCCTTTCCGTCAGGGTTGCCCATAACGAGGACATCTCATCCCTCAGGCAGCTCATTGACCAAGTCGTAGCATTTCACTATCAGGAGGCTCCTACTCAATTCAAGGATCCGGCAGCAGTGTTGAGCGGGGCTTATCTGGAGGAGCGCCTGGCAGATCCGCAAGCGATTGTGCTCGTAGCAGAATGTAACCGGGCCCAAGTGGGTGTCGCAGTGGCTCTAATCCGCGAGGCTCCTCCCATTCTCACTCCAAACCGAGTAGTTCTGGTGGAGAATCTGGCAGTAGAACCGAGATTTCGACGAACGGGGGTTGGCCGACAGTTAATGGATGCCGCTATCCTCTGGGCCCAGGCCCAAGGGATTACGGAACTCGACCTGAATGTCTATGAATTCAACACCGACGCAATCCGGTTCTATGAAGCTTTAGGTTTCAAAACCGTTAGCCGCCGGATGCGGCTCTCCGTCGAACCGTACTCGCCCGAAGCTCGTCCAGACGGCAATTTCCAAAGTGAAAAAGCCTGAACGCCCGGAAGGCTTAGAAGCCCAGCGCGATGGAGGGGAGCCGCTTTGCCGGTGCGCAGCTCTATCCATAACCAGCAGGCGGCTCCCGGGAACAACTCCGTCGAACCGTACTCGCCCGAAGCTCGTCCAGACGGCAATTTCCAAAGTGAA
>JAFAVN010000238.1 GCA_019242435.1 Verrucomicrobiota bacterium
CTGCGGGATGCGCCCGAGCAGCGTGCGTGGCTGAACCCGGATTCTCTGAGCATGCTGCAAATGGCAGGCGTCGTGATAGGCCACGCGACGCCGCAACGGATGAAAAGAAACCCGCGGCTCCAACTCGGCTAGAAACTCGGCAATGTCGCGGCATTTTTCTGCAAATGCTTTTGCCCGCCCGGCGTAGCCCGCGTCATCCCGCAGAAGGTACCCGTACTCTTTCACATTCGAACCGCAGCCGGCAGCGTTAATGATGATCGTATCAACCTCAGCCTTCTCGAATGCTAGAATCGTCTGACGCGCAAGGTGCAAAGCCTGTTCTTCTTCGCCGGCGTGCACGAGCAGCGCGCCGCAGCAAGATTGTTCCGCTGGAATGACGACATCACATCCTTCAGCGGCCAATAGGCGAGCAGTAGCTGCATTGACTTGCGGGAAAAATACACGCTGAACGCAACCGAGGAGCAGCCCCACGCGGTGTCGCCGTGCTCCCTGGGCGGGGATTAGCTCCGGAAGTTTTTCCTGGGCCGGTACCCTGGGCAAGAGCGACTCCATTGCTCGCCATCGAGGGGGGAGAAGTTTGGGAATTCCCGCTCGCCGGACCAACGACTGGAGCCCGGTATTTTGATAGAGGCGAAGGGGCCACAGGAGCGCGCGCAACCTGTCCGGACGGGTGAAGACGTTAAAAAGAAAGCTACGAAAATGCTTTTCTGCAGATGATCGCTGATAGCGACGCTCGATTTGCATGCGCGTGGCTTCGATCAACTTGCCGTACTCCACGCCGGAAGGGCACGCCGTCATGCAGGCCATACAACCGAGGCAGGCATCGAAGTGGTTTACCCAAGTTGAGTTGATACTGGCGACGCCTTCTGCCGCCATTTTCATGAGGTAAATACGTCCCCGCGGCGAATCCATCTCTTCATTCCAAAGCACGTAGGTCGGGCAGACTGGCAGGCAAAAACCACAATGGACGCACTGATCGATGAGTTCGCCCGACGGCGGATGGTGCGAATCGTAGCCGACTAACGGTTCCAGGTTCACGGTTTTTTGTTCAGGGTTCACAGTGCGCGGTTCGCGATCGACTCCGGAGAGTTTCTCATCAGCTGGATTTGATTGACTTTTTTAAGGGGAACGCAGGTCGATACAGGGAATGCCGACGCCAAGCGGTTCCATTCAGATGCCTCCAATGAATCGGCCAGGATTCAGTGTTCCACGCGGATCAAACTGCTGTTTTACTCTTAACATTAACGGAAAGGCATCGCCGCCGCTGCCCCACGCGTCTATCGGGGCTGTTCCCTCGGGCCGGCGGAGCACAACCATGGAGCCTCCCATTTTTTCCAACTCGGACCGCAAGGCAGGTAGCAAATCAGACAGATGTCGCACGTCCCCCGGGTCTAATCGCAGCCAGCCCAGGCCGGTCGCTTGCACAACGGCCTGCCATTGAACGCCCACAGGGTTGGTAAGCCGCTGAATTCGACCGGCCACCTCGGAGATTGAACCTGGCAACACGCTGAACTTGGCCAGGACCTCGGTACCTGCCGGTGACCAGAGTTCTTGCCGCGCTTGCCAGGCCGTCGGACCGGATCCGGTTTCAGAAGCGGTAGCAGCCATGTTTCTGAGCACCTCCGTTTGGGCCGCCAGTCCGGCATCGGTACCCTCGAGACTAACATCGACGGCCGCTTCTTTGTCTCCCAAAAACCGAGCTTGCAGCCCGGTGTACGCCAGCTTCGAATTCAGCACTGCCAACAATATCCGATTAGCATCCTCCAGATCGCGAGCCACAAAACTGAACGATCGCAGGTTACGAGGCAGCGGATGCAGACGAAAGACAGCGCGAGTGATGACCCCGAGTGTGCCGAGCGCTCCGGTGACCAGCTTAGGCAGATCAAACCCAGCAACGTTTTTGACTACCTTACCGCCACTGGATGCAACCGTACCGTCCGGCAATGCGATGGTGGCCCCAATAATCAGGTCACGTAAACCGCCGTATCGGATCCGGAGCGTACCGCTATCATTCGTTGAGAGGACGCCGCCCACGGTGGCCTGCTCGGGCCAAAGCGGGTCAACAGCGATTTGTTGGCCGCTCTCGGCCAGAACGTTCTGTAGCTTCTGGATCGGGCAACCCGCCTCAACACCTACCGTGAGATCTGCCGAGGCGTGCTCGATTATTCGATTTAGCCGTGCCGTTGAAACGATCAGATCGGCCCGCGCCGGCTGATTACCCCAGCCAAGCTTTGTACCGCCGCCGCGAGGTATGACGGTGATCCCCGCCTCATTGGCAAACCGGAGGGCGGCCGCGAGTTCGGTTTCGGTGCCTGGCTCCAAGACAATCTTCGGCTGAATTCCGGCAACCATATCGCCCGTTCCGGCAGCGCGCAGATAATCTTTTCCGACAATTGCTTGCAAGCCGTCCCAGACTGAATCAGCCCCCGCGGGCTTTGAAGCTGAGATTGGAACCGCCATTTTAGAAACGTTCGGCAACGCCGGTCACTTCTAATGGATGCGGCCGGTATTCACCCGGTTGCTCGCCGCATAGCCGAGGTCGCGGAAAAACCTTCGTCGGATTCGAAAGCAGCTCCGGATCGAATGCGCACCGGACTCGCTGCATGGTTTCCAGGTCAGGTTCCGCAAACATTTTTGACATCATCATCTTTTTCTCTTCGCCCACGCCGTGCTCACCGGTGATAGATCCGCCGGCCTCAATGCATAATTCGAGGATCCGGTTGGCCAAGTCCTCCGCTGCTTTCTCCTGACCGTCGATCCGCCGATCGTAAAGCACCAGCGGGTGAAGATTGCCATCCCCGGCATGGAAAACGTTGGCCACCCTTATTTTGGCCTCTTTGCCAAGACGTTCTATTTCGGTCATAAGCCGTGGTAACGCCGTGCGCGGGATCACCCCATCCTGGACGATGTAATTCGGCGAAATACGTCCAACTGCAGCAAACGCCGCTTTTCGGCCTTTCCATACCACCGCGCGTTCTGCGTCCGTCTGCGCCACCCGGATTTCGCCGGCTCCGCATTTTCGGCAGATTTGCTCGACCTGGACCATCAAAGCTTCCACTTCCGCGGCGGGACCGTCGAGCTCCACCAACAGTAGGCCGCCGCAGTTCGGGTAGTTGGCATGCACCGCAGCCTCGGCCGCTTGGATAGCCAAATTATCCATCATTTCGATGGCGGCGGGCAACATGCCGGCCGCAATGATGCCGCTCACCGCGGCTCCAGCTTCGCTGGTGGAGTCAAATGCGGCTAACAATGTCTGGATGCATTCAGGCCGTTTCACAATTCGCAAGATAACCTTCGTAGCAATGCCGAGTGTGCCTTCCGAACCCACAAACA
>JAFAVN010000418.1 GCA_019242435.1 Verrucomicrobiota bacterium
AATAAAAACCCATCGGCTGGTTGTTCAACAGGCCTGTGTAAAACTCGGGCGCATAATGTGTCTTCAGGTATGCGCTGCCGTAAGCGAGAATGGCGAAGCTGATGGCATGCGATTCCGGAAAACCATAAAGCGCGAACGAAGAAATGGCCTGCACAATTTCATCGATAACCGCCGCGCTCACTCCCTTCCGTTCCATGGCCGCGCGCAATTTCTTTTCCACCTTTTGCATCCGTTCCTGGGAACGATGAAAACTAAGTGCACGCCGGAGTTCCTCTGCTTCATCGCCTGTAAAATTTGCCATTACCATGGCGATCTTCAGCATCTGTTCCTGGAAAAGAGGAACACCCAAAGTACGTTCCAGTACGGGTACGAGTCGGGGATCAAGATAAGTAATTTCTTCCGTTCCTTCACGTCTTGCTAAATAGGGGTGCATGAGATGACCTTGGATCGGGCCAGGCCGGATGATCGCAACCTCGATAACCAGGTCATAAAATTCGCGGGGCCGCATCCGAGGCAAAGTCGCCATTTGAGCACGGCTTTCGACTTGAAACACACCAACGGTGTCAGCTGCACAAAGCATATCATAGGTAGGTCCATCATCCTTGGGTATGGATGCGAGATCGATCGGATGACCGCGCTGGGAGCAAATTTCAATCGCATCCTGCAATGCTGCCATCATACCTAGTCCTAGCAGATCTACCTTCACAATGCCTAAATCTTCGCAGTCTTCTTTATCCCATTGGATCACGCTGCGGTTAGGCATAGTAGCGTTTTCCAACGGCACAATTGAATCCAGCTGATTTTGACAGATTACCATTCCACCGGAATGCTGTCCCAGATGACGAGGTAATCCTTGAATCGAATGATAAACGTGCAAGAAAGCAGGAACCCTGGGATGATCAAGGGATAACCCAGATTGGCGGAGTTGTTCCCTGGCCTCTAAAGTATGCGGAAAGTCGCCGCTATGATGTAACCGGGAAAACCGATCCATGATATCTTCCGGCAGGTTAATCGCCTTACCGATCTCACGCATAGCGCTGCGCCCTCGAAAACAGATCACGTTAGCGGTCATAGCGGCTCCATGTCTGCCATATCGCCGGTAGATCTCCTGAATAACTGATTCCCGGCGATCACCGCTTGGTAAATCAAGATCTATATCTGGCCATCCTTTTCTTCCTTCACTGAGGAAACGCTCAAATAATAGATTCCCACCAATTGGGTCAACCGGCGTAATTCCCAAGCAATAGCAGACTGCACTGTTCGCAGCGCTGCCACGGCCTTGGACCATGATATGGTTACGCCGGCAAAATTCTACCAATTCCCAAACAATGAGAAAGTAACCTGGGAATTTCAGTTTACTGATTAAGGCCAGTTCTCGTTTAATTTGCCTGCGGATTCGAAGAGTAATTTTAGGGTAGAGCCGGTGAGCGCCTTCCCAGGCTATCTTTTCCAGATAGCTATCCATAGTTTCACCTGGAGGAACCGCAAAACGGGGGAATTCGTAACCCAGGTTTTCCAAGGTAAAGTCGATCTCATTCGCGATGGCAACGCTGTTAGCTACCGCGCGCGGTAAATCACGAAAAAGCTCGTACATAACGCCTGCATTTTTAAGGTGACGTTCGGCATTAGGTTCCAATAATTTGCCGGCTGCATCCAGGTGCGTATGATGACGAGCACAGGTAAACACGTCTAGCGCTGTTCGTTGGGCAGTCGTGGCATAGAGAACTCCATTTGTTGCCACCAGCTTTAATTGATGCTTTTCGGCCAGCGTAATTAGTTGTTGTTCTATCCATTGAGTTTCTCGCTGATGGTGACGCTGGATTTCGATAAATAGGTGATCAGCTCCGAAGCATTGTTTCAGCTCGCTTAATCGTTGATCAGCGGCAGCAAAATCACCTTTAATCAGTGCCCGATACAGAGGGCCTTCAATATCACCGGTTAAACAGATCAGGCCCTCATTAAATTCGGCTAACTCCGGCCAACCGATGGAGTGCTCATTTTTTGGGGATCGGAGTTTGGCTCTCGAAATTAATCGGCAAAGCTGCTGGTAGCCAGTGCGCGACTGTACCAGAACCGGTATCACTGAGCCATCCGACATGGTGAGTTCGCTGCCAACCAATGGCCGGAGCCCTGATTCTTTTGCTGCAGTATAAAAACGGGGAGCGCCAAATACCCCATCCCGATCGCATAACGCCAGCGCCGGTAATTCCAGATCAGCGGCCTGATAAGCCAGATGTTCCGGTGACGAACTGCCTCTTAAAAAGCTAAAGGCACTACGAGCATGGAGCTCGACATACATAGGGTTCAAGGTTCAAGGGTGGAAGAATGGAAGGGTGCAACTGGTGACGTGATCTGACAGGCATGGAAGGATGTCGTGTACTCGTTGACAGTTTTCACACAGTCCAAGCACCACGTTTTTCATTCTTCCATCCTTTCACATTTCCATTCTTCCACCCTAATCGTACACTCCCGATATTGCCCAATTACCGGCTGAAAAAGTAAGCCGATAAATTCCGCGGTCGGTTACTTGGATGTCCCATTCTTGGATTTCCCAGCCATCGGGGTCCCACCAGTTGCCTGAAGTTCTCCATGGGCCGCGCTGTTTGTCTATATGACCTTTGATCAGGTTACTATGGATACAGATCGGTTTTCCGTCTGCCAGTTCGACGGTGGCCGGGATAGGCGGACGATACCGCCGTAAAGCAGGGCCGATCCTCGGTTGATCGCTCTCGGCGGAAATCGAGCTGTTGCTTTTCCAATCAAATGCAGGCAAGCGTAAACGGATATTATCCGGTTTATAACTCGCTAATCTTTCTGGAATTCCAGCTCGATTATTACCTACTAAAGCAGCCAATCGAGCTAGAGTTTGAAAGAAACGGTTCGGATCCTTTAGCCTGCTGTAAAAAAGATCAAATTGATGTTTGGCTGGATCACTGGCAAAAACCTCTAAGGTGAACCCTACTACCGGAGCAGCAGTTTGTACGGTCTCTAGATATTGGGATAAGACTCGGAACAGAATCGTAATATCCTGAGTCGGTGCTGGAATTGGAAGGGAACGTTCCAATTTATCTCCGCTATCCAGGTGAAGTTGCAGCTTTATCTCCGCCACTAATCGATAAACCGATTCAACTCGCAACACCAGATGTTCCAGAGAACGGCGGAGAATAAAAAGTAAGGGTTCCAGAGTTTCTAACCTTTGTTCGAGATCGATGGTTTCCTTGAATATTTCCGGAGGCTGAAGATGATGGAGGACCTTGGCGGAACGACCGGCAGCTCGATCCCAAAGAGATAGCCCTTCCAGCCCGAGTCGTTGTCCGATATCTTCTCTTGGTAATTGGATTAATGCGCCCAATGTGCGAATGCCCCAATTATGCAAAATTTCTAACAAATAAGCGGAAGGCTGAAGTGATTCCAAAGGAAGTGATCTAAGCAATTGACTGTTTTCAACAACTTCTAAATAAGGGTTCGCAAATTTGGCGGCTTGAGCAGCGAGTTCGGCATTAGGTCCGATACCGACGTTTGCCGCAAAACCGAGACTTCTCCAGCGAGATAGCAGGTCGCGAGCCCAAATTTCCTGGTTCTTATTTCTTCGTCCACGCAAATCCAATGTACAAACACCGGGACCAGTACTTTCAATAAAAGGAGAATAACGGTAACAGAGCTGAAGCAAGGCTTGTTGTTGTTGTCGCTCCAACTCAACCTCAGGAGCATAAAGTTGAAGCTCAGGAGCACGGGCGACCGCGAGACTAGGAGTGATTCCGATTTTGACACCGGCCGCCTCTGCTGTTGGATTGATTTCGATAATTTGCGAGTCTTCCAGCAGAGCAGAAGCGATATCCTCTCGAATGTAAACAGTAACTGGCGGGATGGTTTGGTGAGTAATAGAATTGGAATTACTCGAATAGGATTGGGAATACTGATCTGATAATTCAGTTTGCCTGTCAGCGAATGGCAGATCTGCCTGCTGATTGGATTCAGTTCTCAGGCGTTTTTGCTGAGCACATTGCAAACGATAATAAGGGGTATAGATGACTGCAAACAGGCTAGGCTTGGGCATAACCGAGCTCCGCGTAGTTTTTCCTGTAAATAAAATCCAGCAGACGAGTTTGTGATACCGTGTAAGAGAGCTCCGCTAAGTCGTTAATCCGAAGCGGATTATTGATCTGGACGGCAGCGAAACAGCTTCCCGAGATATAATGGCTGGTGATTAAAAGTAATGTAGTACCAGAATCGGCTGCGACTCGCTGCAAACGGTACCAAGCAGTTAGCGGCACCTTTCTTAATTCCTGTACCTCATTCTGCTTTAAATCCAGGATGCTTAGAATGATGTTACCATCACGAATAATTAAATCAGTGGCACGAACGGCTTGGTTGGCATTCTCGCATCGGATCCAAAGCAAAAGATCGGTATTACCAAGAGGTTCAAAACTGTTTTTACCGTCGATTAAAGCGACAAACTGCGAAGCGGAGGTATGCATGGAATCGATAAGATCGTGTAAAAGAGAGGCACTCCCGCAACTAGGGTAAGGGGCGACTAATTGGGTGATGGTGCCACGACGCATGCCACCTTCTAAAGATCGATCAAGGCACTCAATGCCGGTTGTCAGTAGCGAAGCCGGTGGCGGTATTTCCCGGGGAAACCGTTCAGCCAGAACCTGTCGTAATTCGACAATCTTACCTGAGGACATAGTGTTCTTAGGAACACTAAAGTTCAAAAGAATACTTTTGCAACCAGAAATGGAACAGGAGCAAATGACGGGAGCGCACGAGAACGGAGCAGGGTCGAGTTGGTTTGAGAAACCTAGAAGTGTAGCCTCGCTCGCCCAGATCGGAGAGCAATTCCTCGCCCAGTCGAGCCTTTAGCAATGCCCTCCGATGTGGCAAGCCGATGCTCCACCCTCAAAATCCTTAACCAGCATCAAACCTCGAACCCTGAACCTTGAACCTTCACCCGCCAACCCGATGGGCCATGCTCGACTGTCCCAGGTCGACAGTATAAGGCGCTGCGACACCGCCGAATTTTGAATATACAAACCTGGCTGCCGGGCTATTTTCCCGAGTTACTCCATAGAGCACGTCAGCACCCCCTTGCGCGGCCAATATCAATGATTCCTTCAGCAAAAGGGCACCAAACCCTCGGTTTCGATATTCCACGGTGATACAGGGGCCAGTGATCAAATGGTTTTCGCTCTCCCGGTTGGCGTCAATGAGCGACGTCGCTATGACCCGATTTCCGTGAGTGATCACCAGACAATCAACTTCCCGATGGTGAGAAAATTTTTCCTCTAATTGATGATGCAACCAGGGCATCAAGCTAGAAGCCACATCGTTCCAGCAAGACTCCTGGGCGAAACAGCTATTGATCACTTGAGAGACTTGAGACTTTTCCTGCCGGTTGACCGCGCGCAATGAATAGGTCTCCGTGATGACATAGCTGGGTTTTGGAAGTCCTTTTGACTGCCAGCGGAACCGGACCCAGCCGATCGATTTCATGCGAACAGGATTTTCTCCGAAAGGCGTGCATTTAGCAAGTGTAAGATCGCCTGCTTAAAAGCAGGACTGTTCGGGACAGCCGCAGCTGTACGGAAGTGAGCAAGATCCCAACTGCGGTCTGTGGGATCGTTTTTAACCTAGAGGGAGCGAATCAGAGGGACAAAACGTTCCTGCATTCACGGATCGATCTCTTGAATAGCCATATCTTCGTCGTCTTCGCAGAAAAAAGAAAAGAGTCCATTTAGCCCATTAGCTGAATCATGGCGTGCGATTCGGGTCATCCTTGATGCATACCCACCATACGCAACCTAACAGTGCAGCGCCAAGAAACAGGAACATTCCCAAGGTCAGCATAGGTCATCGTGATGCCGGAATTGCTGTCGTGAGTCAAAGGGAAAGTGGCGTACCGATTAAAAATATTCGGTTTTAACCGCGAATCGCGAAATCTAACTGAAGAACACATCTATTTTATAGTTCAGACTCGAACATGGAAGAATAGCTCCAGGATCTGCCGATAGACTTCACGCTTGAAGGGCGGCAACCACTCAATCTGAAACTCCGTTGGTAAGATCCAACGTAGAGCTCTGAATTCCGGATCCTGGGTTTCAGGTCGAGGTTGGTGACCGGGCAGTAACTCGACTAGAAAGTAGATCTGTTCTTGACCGTGGAAACCCTCTTTCGTGCGGCCCTTTTCAAAAAGATAACGGTAGGGCGCCTTGCTATCGATGATTTGATACGCATCCGACGGCAGGTCCAATTCTTCGAGCAACTCTCGTTTGAGCGCTGCATCTGGCGTTTCCGACGGTTTGATTCCACCCTGCGGGAATTGCCAGGAACCCGGGTGGTCGGTTCGTTCTCCCACCAGGATCTTATTATCCGAGCGCCGGATGATAGCGGCCACGTTTGGCCGATAGATCAGAGGCTTCATCACTCTTTTTCATTGACCCAATAGATCGTTTAACAAACTTTTTGCCTGGTTTTTGAATTGGTTAGACATCTTTTCTGAGATGGCGTCGGAAATCCGCTTAGAGAGATCTTCTTTAGGATTATCAATAGGCCCGGTGACCTGCATAGGAGCCCAATAAAACCCATCCCGGTCATCTTTGAACACCTTTTCCTGAACTCCCGGCAGCCAGTTCAATATGCTGGATGACAGTCCGATTACAAAGTTCGCATTGATCTGATTTGCATCGATCGTCCCGCTGCCTTCGACCCGTAACAGATCTTGGTATTTCAACATCAAGTTCGAGAATTCAAAGTGCGATCCGTGGCGGACCACCTGCATATCGACGCCATCCAGCTGCCAATCATTTAGTCCCAACTGCTTTACCAGGCTGCGAACTTTGCCGAGTAGGAAGGACCAGTCGAACTTGGCTTGGTCCACGTGCAACGTGCCGCTGATCTGGCCGCTGTTTGCGTCGTCCAGGCTCCCGATGAAATCGAAACTGCCCGACGCGATCCCTTGTAGATGCCACTTATTGCTTGGGAATTCGTTCAACGGTATTCCGGCCAGGTCGCCATGGAGTTTGTAATCACGTCGGCCATCCAAGCGGACCACGCCATTGGCAGCCAGTGAACCACCGGCCGGTAGCACTAACTTTGCTTCCGTGACCGTTATTGTGGGCGACCGATAGGTTGCTGCAGCATGATCGATCTGAAAAGCAGGCCAGTTGCCTGTGTCCAGGGTTCCACCTTTTGCCGAAAGATCCCAGGTCTTGTCCCCGGTGGGGATCGCCAGCACTTTCGTGCCAGTGACCATTCCCGGCTTATCTTGATGAGACCACTGCACATTGGCGTCATTGATCTCGATTTGATTTGCCTGGACGCGAGCATGAATGAAACTGGGAAGTTTGAAACCTGGTCCGTGGGACGAAGCGCGTTCCGATGGCGCATTCGGAGCAGGGGTTCCCACGATCAGGCTAAGTTTTTTGACCGAGACCTGATCAAAGTCGAGCACTCCGGAAAATAAGGCAGCCCAGTTAAACTCGGCAGACAAATCCTGGGCTTGAATGGAAGCCAAGTGCGTTTTCGGCTTCCCTTTGCCTGTATAGCTGGGTGAATAAAGAGTCGTGCCCCTCGTGCTAATCGGACCGAAAGTGCCTTCGGTGCGGAGTGATCGGTCAACGCTTCGGTTGATCCATCGGTGCGAGAGATCGCTCCTGATAAAGAACGGGATCCCGAAAAAGACTCCCGCCCCGAGTACAACAACGACAATTATAACAATGATCAGTAGACGGAAGGGTTTCACAACTTCGGTTTCCAAACGTTTGAGACGGATACGACTAGAATCACGCCGCAAACTATGGACGCCGGAGAACGCGCGTCAATGTTATCAACAAGCGGCTTCATTCATGCTCGTTCCCGCTCGTTCCCGCTCGCTCCCGCGCGTTCACCGCCCAGTTTCGGAGCACATAAATCCCAATCACAGCGATCGGTAGACAAAAGAAAGGCCAGTAGGCGGCTGCTGGCGGCAACGCTGGTGCAACTTCCATGTCCCCCTCCAGTGTAGCTTGATCGCTGCCTTGGCTGATATCGGCGCGGACGTGCCAAGTGCCTGGTGACGGGATTTCGATTTGCGCACCGTAAAGTAGTCGATTGGCCGCCCCAGAACGTACCAGGGCTACCCGGTTCAAGTCCTTCGGCGGCTCCACTGCACAGCTCGGTGGAGACCAGGCCGGTTGTCGCGATTTTTGCACTTGAACGGGACGCAATTGCAAAGTCACGGCAGCATCGAGCACCGGCTGTGCTGTACCACTGTCCTGTATTAGGGCGCTAAGATCAACTTGTCCGGCCCGAACGGTCGGAGGCTCCGCGAATAACGTGACCAGAAACCGGCCTGCCATTCCATGCAGTTGAACCGAACCGCCGTCAGCAAACGCTCTCCCGACCGCGAATGTCACCAGTAAAATCAAACAAAAATAACGCACCGGTTTAGCCGCTTTCTTGCAAAAAGTCACCCAGCCGTCACCAAAAAAGCTCAAATCTCACGTAAAGACGCTCAAATCTCACGCAAAGACGCAAAGGCGCAAAGAAAAGAGCGTCAGTTAACGTCGGCAGTTCGTGGTGCGCGCACCCGCCGCTCAGCTCGCGCACGTATGGGGCGCATTGTGAGTATGGATCTACTACCTTGTCTTTTTCCTGGCGCCTTTGCGTCTTTGCGTGAGACTTGAGGTTTTTTGCTATGATGTTTCCGTCGCGTGGCGAGAAATGCAGGCTCGCGTTAGTTCAACATCCCACGCATTTCCATTGGCTGAAATACAATCCAGATGCCTGTCAGGTATATTGCGGTGAGTAGCGCTGCCCAAGGTAAGAAACCGGCAAAGGCTCTTGAAATTTTCAAATGGCCCAAAAGAGGAGAAGCCGTGCCTAGGGGGATCCCCGCGTGGGAAATCCTGCCGGCAGCCAAATCCTGAGAGACCTTCCAGGCGTAGTACAGACTGAGCAAAAACCCCAGGTCTAAAGCGAGGCATTCAAAATCCAGTAACTGCGGAATCGCTGGTGTTCGCAGGCCCCACCAAGGAGAGCCAATGGCGCCAAGGTGAAGCTCAACGATCAACCGCTGGATTACGGGAATAGGGGAGAGCAGGGCAGTGAACAGATGAAAACCGAAATGGGCCAGCCACATGCTGAAGCCAATTGGGACGAGGGTGACGATGAAGCGGCTAGCAATTGCTCGGAATTTTTGAGGCAAAGAAGCCAATTGTTTGCTAGCCAGTGAGCAACCGGAGATCAAGGCAGCGGGTAGGAGACCGATTGTGAGGAAGAAGAAAAGGAACAGAATTGCCTGCCTGGAAATGAGGCCCAAGTTAAAGCGAAAGAAACTGAGAAGGTTCTCAATGGGCATGGTCATGGCGGCCGCATTAACGAATGCTCCAAATACCAGCAGCATAACCAGCACCGCTAGATCGATTCTCTCGGCAAAGCGACCTAAAGATGATCGAAACCGGTCATGTGTCAGAGTGCGCCCGGGTGTTACCGCGATGATCCCTACATTGTCGTGGGGACAGGCCCGAACGCAATCGAGACAGAATGTGCAATCCAAATTGCTCTCTTTTTTCGGCTGAAACAATCGCAATTCACAGCCGCGCTGATTCTCCGTGCCTTTGATACAGCCAAATGATTTGCAACTTGCACAGACCGCAAGATTTCGAGTTTTGACCTCGAACGGCGAGACCAAGGACTGAACGAAATGAAACTGGCCAATCGGGCAGATATACTTGCAAAATGTGGCTCCCCTGAAGAATCCGTCGACCAGCAAGGCAGCGATAAAGTACCCGATAATGATCCAGGCTGTTAGCCATGGGCTACTCCACAAGTTGAAAGCTTCATAGGACCAGAGGTAACCGGCCAGCAGCACAACTGAAATCCACTTGGTCCGAAGCCAGCGAGGCCACCGCCGATTTCCTGGCAAAATTCTGCGCCCGATGTCCCTGGCAAAAGTGAAAGGGCAAGCAAAACAAAAAAAATTGCCGACACAGAGCAGAGCCAGCACGGTCAAACCTCGCCAGTGTGTCCAAGGTAATGTCCCGGCCAGGTTCATTGGACCAATTTTAGGTCCTGACAACCCGTCGCAGACAATCAGCAGGGCCAGGCCGAAAAAAGTGCATTGCAAAACCCGTCGGA
>JAFAVN010000434.1 GCA_019242435.1 Verrucomicrobiota bacterium
CGGCCACGCTCATACCGGCTTAGCTGCGCACAAGCATGGTGAACATAGTCACCTGCACTTCCACGAACACGATCCCGGGTGGCAATCGTTTATATTGCATAGCGATGAACCTCAGGACCCGGAGAAGCTGAAAATTGCGGTAAAAGAGGCCAGTATCGATCAACCGGTTTTGCGCACCAAAGGGTTTGCGTCGATTCAAGGAAAACATCATCGCCTGGTAGTGCAAGCCGTTAGAAGCCGTGTGCAAACTTATTTTGAAGACACTCATTCTCATGATCACGAATCGCAGTTGGTATTCATTGGTTATCACTGCCGCCGCGATCAAACCACCGAGCTGATGAGAAAGTTAACCGGCACCGAGTGGCGCTGAGCGGTGGAGGTGATTAGTGAGAGGTGATTGGTAATTCATGATTGGTGGTGCACATGTGAAAATAGGTTTTTGCATAATTGGAAGCTGGGTCTATCAGGGTCATGCTGCGAACCGAGCCACGTGCGGCCGAATCCCTGGGACAAACGCTAACTGACCATGCACTGGACCGCTGCAGAACCCGGCCAACTAGATGCAGAACGGGCTCTCACACTCATTGAGCAGACGCCCGGCGAGGTCGTTTTTCTCAGCGCCGCTGACACGGAGCTTTATGCAGTTGCTTCTATCTGGAAAGAGCAGTTTGGTTCGCGCCTACGAGTGGCCAGCGCATTCCCGCTTCGCCAACCGGTAGCTGCGGATCATTATATTGAGCAGGTTATTAAAAAGGCCAGGCTGGTAGTGGCCCGGCTCCTGGGCGGCAAGGCGTATTTCGCGCACTTCCTACAAGGCTTATCCGACCTGAGAGACGAAGATTCTCGGCCACAACTGCTGATTTTATCGGGCAGCGATCTCGATGAATCCGAACTGGCCGCCATCAGTGATTTCTCAGGGCTGGTCCGGGAAAAACTCTTTGCCATGTTCCGGCACGGCGGTAGAGAAAACATTCGACAGGCGGGCACTGCCGTCGAGCTACTGCTACAGGAGCGAACTTCCGAGATTCCTGAGGCCAGGCCGATGCCTGAATTTGGTTTTTACAGGATAACACCGGAGTCACGCCGGCAAAGAGCCTGGATTTGTTTCTACCGGGCGTGGTTTCAGACCGGCGATTTAGCGGTAATTGACGCGTTGCAGACCGAGTTGGAGAGGAAAGGATTTCAGGTCTTATCATTTTATTCTTTCTCGCTTCGTAGCCCGGCAGCCCAAGCCGAGTTGCAACGCTCCGCTGAACTGAGTCCTCCAGATGTCATCCTTCTCGCCCAGAGTTTTTCTATTTCAGCTGGCGGCTCCGACCGTCTTTCTTTTTTTGAACAACTGGGCTGTCCAGTTTTGCAAGTACCAATCTCATTGGCCGCCAGGGAAAGCTGGTTAACGAATCAAGCCGGATTGGCGCCGGCAGAGGTGGCAATGAACGCAGCCTTGCCGGAAGTCGATGGCAGAATTCTGGCAACGGTCATTGGTTTCAAAGAACAAGATTTCTTTATTCCAGAGGTTGAATACCGCGCCAAACGTCTGGCACCGGACCTTTGCCAGATTGAACATGTTTCTACTTTAGCTCTCAATTGGGCCCAGTTAAGGACGGTTCCGAACGGGGCCAAGAAAGTGGCGATCGTTCTCTCCAATTACCCAAACCGGGACGGACGAATTGGCAATGGGGTCGGCTTGGATACTCCCGCTAGCGTGATCAGATTATTGAAAGCGCTTCGTGACCAGGGATATCTCGTGGATCCGTGTCCGGAGTCCGGAAAAGAATTGATGGATTGGCTGCAAACCGGTGTCACGAATGATCCGGAGAATTCTTACGGTAAACCTTACTATCAAAGTGTTAACCAAAACGAGTTAGATCAATTTATAAAGTCGCTGCCGATCTCTCGCCAAAACGAATTGAGCGCCCAGTGGAGCAATCACTCCACTGAACCGATCCCCATTCCTGGCATACAGTTAGGGAATATCTTTATCGGAATTCAACCACCCCGCGGTTACTCGCTGGATCCACAAGCAATCTATCATAGTCCTGCTCTTCCTCCCCCACCCGCTTATCTTGCTTTCTATCTTTGGATCCGCCGGGCTTTCCAAGCCGCGGCGGTTGTGCACGTGGGAAAGCACGGAAACCTCGAATGGTTACCCGGCCGGAGTATCGCTCTGGGGAGGGACGATTATCCGCTGCTGTGTCTAGGTCCTATGCCGCTCATTTACCCGTTCATTGTTAACAATCCGGGAGAAGGCATACAGGCCAAACGCCGTTCTTCGGCAGCGATCATCGATCATCTGACACCGCCCTTAACTCGGGCTGGGCTTTACGATGATCTCGAGAGAGTTGAGCGACTCCTGGAAGAACACGCTCACTGCCTGGCGCTTTATCCAAGTCGAGCAGCGGAATTGGAGAAAGAGATTGCCAGCTTACTCAGCCGCGTTTCGTGGCGAGACGAGCTTCCCGATGCCTCCGTTCGGTCAGTAGCCAATTATCTCTGCGAAATTAAAGAGAGCCAGATTCGATCCGGCCTGCATGTTCTCGGTGAAAAACCGGCCGGCGAACAAGAAGTCGATTTCCTATTGAGCCTCCTCCGCCTGCCCTCCGGAGGACGACCCGGCTTACTTCAGATATTAGCAGGTAATCGCGCACCCGAAACCTTAACGCCGGCAGAACGAGATGTTCTGGAGGCCGACGCGCGGCGCTGGATAAAGGCAAACGCCGGCAACGCCGAGCGCCAAGCGCCAAACACCAAACGCCAATCGGCGAACACCGAACGCCAGGCGCCGAACGTCGAACGCCACGCGCTGGACGAGTTAGCAACCTTTGTTCGTGATCAGCTGATCCCAAGATTGTCGCGATGCGATGATGAAATCAAAAACGTAGTTAACGCACTGAACGGAGACTTCGTTCCTCCGGGACCAGCCGGAGCGCCAACCCGCGGCCGAGTTGATGTTTTACCTACTGGGAGAAATTTTTTTGCAATCGACCCACGTTCGGTACCAACCCAAACATCATGGAACTGTGGAAAGTTATTGGCTGATCGGTTGCTGGAGCGCTTTCGGCAAGACCATGGAGAATACCCGCGCAAGATTGCTTTAGTGATCTGGGGAACTTCCAACATGCGAACCGGGGGCGACGATATTGCTCAAGCTCTCTGGCTTTGGGGTTGTGAACCGGTCTGGGAAGAATCATCGGGCCGGATCGTCGATTTCCGCATCTTACCGCTCAGTTTGTTGGGCCGGCCTCGAGTCGATCTGGTGTTGCGGGTATCCGGGCTGTTTCGCGACGCATTCGGTGACACCATGCGTTTACTGGCCACTGTCCCTAAACGTCTGGCCCAACAGGATGAGTCGCCGGAAATGAATCCGATCCGCGCCTCTTGGTTGCTTGAACGAGAGCTGCTAACAAATCGCGGAATAGATGCTGCCGAAGCTTCACGCCGGGCCACGCTGCGAGTGTTCAGCTCTGGTTTTGGATCCTACGGAACCGGGCTACTCCCGCTCATCGATGCCGGCAATTGGGAATCAGCGGAGGATCTAACCGAGGTTTTCTGCCGATGGGGCAGCTATGCGTTTGATAGTGATGGCTCGGCCGACCAGGACATTGCCTTACTAAAGACCCAGCTGGCTGAGATCGAAGTTGTCCATCAAAACCAGGATAATCGGGAGCACGATATTCTGGATTCGGACGACTACTTCCAATTTCAAGGCGGACTTATGGCCTCGATTAAACAGCTCAGAGGAACCGCCCCGGTCGTTTACCATGGTGATTCCAGTGATCCCGAACAACCGCGGATCCGTACGCTAGACCAAGAACTAAGCCGAGTTATTCGGAGCCGGGTCCTAAATCCGCGATGGCTTGAGGCGATGCGCCGCCACGGTTACAAGGGAGCGTTCGAAATAGCCGCGACCGTCGATTACGTATTTGGCTATAGCGCAACCACCGGGCTGGTCCGCGACGCACAATACGAAGAGATCGCTCAAAGGCTCCTGCTGGATGGCATTCAGAGAGACTTCTTCCGCGAACACAATCCCGCGGCACTCAAGGAATCAGTCCGCCGTTTGTTGGAAGCTGCCGAACGCGGCTTGTGGGCAAACCCGTCAGAGGAAGCAATAGCAGGATTGGAAGAAAGTCTGCTCGAAATAGAAGGTCAGCTGGAATGAAGCAATTTCCCTTTACCGCGATAGTAGGAATGGAGGACGCCAAACGTTCGTTAATTTACCATGCCATTGACCCGAAGATTGGCGGGACCCTACTGCTTGGACATCGCGGCTGTGCCAAGAGCACCTTAGCACGTGCATTCGCTGAGGTACTACAAGCCGTGGCCGACCGGCCGGTCCCGTTCGTTGAGTTGCCGCTAGGTGCGACTGAAGATCGTTTGCTCGGTTCGGTGAGCGCGGAAGCGTTAGTCGAACAGAACCGTTGGGACACCCGCATCGGCTTAATTGAAGAAGCGAACGGCGGGGTTCTGTATGTAGACGAGTTGAATCTGCTGCCGGACCATCTCGCGGATCAGCTCTTGGACTCGGCGGCGTCCGGTAAGCATCATCTTGAACGCGATGGCATCACCCGCCGAATCGAAAGCCGATACATTCTGATCGGCACGATGAATCCTGATGAAGGCGATTTACGTCCGCAAATTTTAGATCGGTTCGCTCACGGAATAGTGATTAAAGACGAGTTCACTCCGGAAGAACGAGTGGAAGTCGTACGCCGGCGTATTCAGTTCGACGACAGTCCTGATGAGTTCTTGCAACTGCAGGCTGCTTCCTTAGCTGATTTAGCCAAGCGTCTGACTAGCGCACGGACAATGGTCAGACGGGTTGCGGTTTCTGAGGAACAGCGGCACGAGATAGCCAATCAGGCGAAAAGGCTGCAACTCGAAGGTCTTCGCGCCGAACTCGCAGTGTTGCGAACGGCGCGTTGTGCGGCGGCATGGGAAGATCGATCGACCATTGAAGAGCGAGACTTAAATGAGGCCTGGCGAATGTGCCTCGGCCATCGACGAACGGAAAACCGTGGCCCGACCCCGGTCTCTGCCCCGCCTGCTTCCGGTAACAAATTCACTCCGCCGGCGGCCCAGCGCACCTCCGTCGCGCCGATTAATTCTCTGTCGGAGCCAAAATCGCTGCCGGAGCCAAAACTCTTGCCCCACCAACTGCTTCGCGACTGGAGTAGCCAGGACTCTACCCGGACGCAAATTCATGAGCCCAAGGTGAGCGCAGGAACTGGGGATGGAGTTCGGCGAGGAACTATCAATTGGATCGCAACTCTCTTAAATTCGGTACTCGCAAGTACGGTCTTGGACCGGTCTCCCGTCCTCGCGCCCCACGGAGACCGGAAAATCCGCCTGATCTATCATTCGATTCGCCGGCGACAAAGGGTGTGGTGTTTTCTGGATGCCAGCCGCTCCACCGGAATGAGCCGCTGTCTCAGCAGGGCGCGCGATTCACTACTCGATCTGGCCACTCACTTCCGCTCTCGTCGCTGGGATCTGCTTTTGCTACAAGATAACCAGATCAAATGGATAACTAAGAAAGGTAGTTACTACTCCTTTAAGAAGGCCCTTGACCAAGTAAACACTGCGTGTGGGAAAAGTTATATCTTCGAATCCCTTCATTATCTGCATCGAGTGATTTTGAAGGAGGGCTGCACGGCCCGGGATCGTTTAATCATTGTTTCTGACGGTCTGGCAAGCCTTGAATTTGGTCGAGTTCATAGAGACACTCCATCTCGTCTTCGCAATTATCTCCGGCGGATAACCCGGACCGGCGTCTCAGCGGCCTGGTTATATCCGTCTCACGAGCGAGCTTTACTTAGATGGCTCCAGAAGGTCTTAGACGGCTCGCCGGTCACCGGTATCAAGCTCTGAAACTCGACTCCAAAGTAGATTGCCTGGTTTCAGAAACCTACCCAGCTTCAGAATGTCAGGTCCCGCAGTCCACCCTTCTCCCAGACTCGAACGATTCCACTGCGGCCCAGCCTAATTGCAGTGCGCGGCGACCGGCCCGGGCGTGCACCGGCGGCTCTTTGCCGCGGTTGAATGCATCCAATACTGCGTCCAGATGAACATCGAACGTCCGATGAAATTCTCGGTCGAAATCATTGAAATAACCGCCTTCCCAGACTTCGGCAGTCTCGCTGCCGCTCTTTTGAAAAGAAAAGCGGCGCACGGTGTCGTCTATCACTATCCGACCTTCTGTTCCATTGATCTCCAGCCGGTGGGTATCCGGGTAGGCGTAGGAGGAATCATAGGTGCCAATCAGGCTGCCCACGGCACCGTTTGTAAATCGTAACGCGAGCGCCACGGTCCGATAACCGCCTCCGGTCAGATTCGTCATCTCCGTCATTACTGATTCGATGGGGCCGCACAAGTCTTCCAGTTGATCAAAGCCGTGGCACTGGGTTTCGATGAGATTGGCGTGCGGATGCGGACTGACGTTGGCTTCCCCGCCAAACCGCCAGATCGCATGAGTAATCTTGCCGAGCCGGCCTTCCTGGATGGCTTGCCGGGCCAGACGAATTGGTTTTGCGTAGCGATGATTGAAGTTAATGGCAAAAAAAAGATTCCGTTTTTCGGCCTCGGCCAGTAGTTGGTCTGCCTCCGCCAGATCAAACACCAAAGGTTTTTCCACGAGCAACGGGTATCCCGACTCGATCACTTGCTTGGTTGCGTCAAAATGTTCGAGATTGGGTAAGGAGAGGCTAACCAAGTCCGGTCTTTCCGTATCCAACATTTTCGCCAAGTTGACATAAGCGCGCAAACCGAATTCGGAAGCACGCGCCTGTGTCTTCTCCGGGCTGCGCCCGGCAACTGCCGACAGAGTGACGTCCGGCCTCTGCGAGAAGACACGGGCATGTTGCCAACCCCAAACACCAGCTCCGACCAGGCAGACTTTTATCTTTGAAATCTTGGCCACTATTGTTCGATGATTACCTTTCCCGTTTCGCAGCCAAAGAAGAACATCTCAAATGCCTGCTGGATCTGATCGACCGTCACGCGGTGAGTAATAATCTGGTTGAGGTAAGCACGATGCTGCCTTAGGCGTTCCAGATTAGTAGGCAGCTCATTATAACGGAAATACTCGCTGCCTACGATACTTCGCTCCGGGGTAATGATATCGGGCGAGATTTTGACAGCGATCCCTTCTCCGTGACCGACGCAGATCAGCGATCCACGCTGAGCTATCAAATCGAACGCTTCCTGACGAGCCGCTTGTTTGCCGCTGGTGTCAACCGCCATATCAACTCGTTCCAGCCGATGTGATCGCAACCCGGCACCCAATGAGATCTGGGCAACGTTAATTGGTAAACCGCCGAGACGCTCCGCCAAGCTGAGTCTATATTGGACTACGTCGGTAATGGCAACTCGTAGGTCATTACCAAGAGTGATCTTTGCCATCGCCAGTACCCCCAGACCAATCGGACCAGCGCCCAGCACCAGCAAAGACTCAATGTCGGGTCGCAACATCTGACAACGCCCGATCGCGTGCCCTCCTGTTCCCATGACATCCAACAATAAGGTTGCCTCAGCGGCGGAAAACTCGTTTGGCGCAGGAAAGAAAATATTTTCGTGGATCAATTCGTATTGCCCGTACCCGCCGTCGCGATTAAATCCCATGTCCCCTCGTTTTTGCAGACACTGGTTGGTAAAACCTTGCCGGCAAGATCGGCAGCGGCCGCAATAATCCATCAGAAATACAGCTCCAGATGTACCCACTGGAGTATGCGTTCCAGGTCCGGCAGCCACGACTGTCCCGGCTGCTTCATGGCCGGGCGTAACCGCTGTGCCGTCGAAGAACTGGGGTCGCTCGGAACCGCACAAGGCGTTGGCCTGAACGCGAAGCAAAAGCTGGCCGTCGCCTGGCGTTGGCACTGCTTTTTCGATAAATTTGATTTGCTTGTTCCCAACAAAGGCGGGAACCCGACAGCTGGGCGGTATTGTATCGCTCATCGTTCTGGACGCGTCATCGATCATGTTCGGAAAGAAAGCTAATTTCCATGAGGGTTTAGTCTCTAATCTTAAGTTTTTTTTGCCGCCAACCACAGGCGCCCCTTCCGGACCACCTACCTACCACGGAGCATTGCCCTTTGGTGCAATTTCAAACGGTACCTATATTTGACATAATCAATCAATGATTCGCCGAAACCGTGGCACCATAAAGCCGGATACTCCCGGAATAATTAACCCCGTACGACCAGGGATGCGGACATTCGAGCGTACTAATGTGATTGGCCGCGTCTGGACCCCCTCTGCAGCCCAGCGGGTAAACGGACTCGCAAGTCTGGTCGGCGACAATCAGAAATTTAAGCGCATTGAGATCTGGACGGAAGGTAAGGCATCAGAACGAGTAAAGGATGAACTCAGCAAGCGGGCCATCGCTTACCGATAGGTTCTTTAGTAAGTGGCGACTAACGGCAATGAATCCCATCGAGAACAACGCAAGAAATGCAACAATTCGCGCCCGTCTTACGAGCGGGCTCTTGAATAAGAGAAGTGAACAGCCGCTCCCCAGCGTTTACGGAGTGAAACGAAAGATCAACCGGCAGATGAAACCATTGGCCAGTTGGATGGCAACGTGCACTTTGCTTTTCAGCCATTGCATTCTAGTTCACGGAGGATTGCTAAAGCCAGATGTCGACTTCTCAAACTATAATGTGCCCTTACAGCAGCAGCTCGTGAACCGGATCCGGGAAAAGGTGGCGGCGCGCTTAGGGCCGGGCAAGCTCACCCGGGATCGCTACTTTATTATTCCTTTCGCCTATCAAAACAAAGGAAACGCTCCGCAATTTTCGCACTCATTTATCTCGGTGATACGCGTTTTCGCTGACAATAAACAACCACGGCTGACCGCCGGATTCAGGCACGGGACGTACAGGAACTGGAACTTTGAAGCCTTTACGATCAGCTGGCTGCCACACGATTTCGATCGAAATCCGAATCTGTGCGTTTTCGACGGCCTCGGTAGCCGTGTCGATCCGAGGTTAAACAAATGTCCGATTTCGCGTGGAAAGAGCTTTAAACTTGAGGAAACCCTGCAGCTCGCACTGAATGTCAAGAACGCCGTCGGTATGTGGGGGCCCTATGAGATAAAGAAAGAGGCGTTTGATCTGGCAGTAAAACGCAAAAATTTGCTCGATGGAGGCACGATCGGGTATCGGGCTGATGACCGCCTTTATCGCAAGCCCCTGGTCGCCGTCAATTGTTTCCATGCAATGGCCGGATTGGAAGAACTTTATCCTAACGGCGGATTTCTGGGAACCGGGTTTAGAATGTGGGGCATTAACGGCACCGCGCGAGTTCTGATCGAATACACCAAGGCGGTTCGTAACCGAGGGCTCCTCCTTGAGCCGGTTAATATCAAGAAAGACTTATATGGATTCGTCTACGCCCCGGAACGGAACAGCCAGGGAATCTATAATCCGTTCCCCAACGCGTCTGCGTACTACCAGTAAAACCTGGAAGGGAGCCGCTTTGGCACGCGCCGACGAACCCTGGCGTCGTATAGGCAGCGGTATTCGAGTCGACTCGAGGCGTTAAGTGTCGGGTCCCGCGAAGGACCCACAAGCCAGACGATGCCGCCGGGTAGTTCCGGAAAGCCGCCTGTTGATGCGCGTAGAGATCACATTCTCGCCGTTGCTGAAGATCGTGAGGTCACGTCGGCTAACTCTAGAGCGGCTTCCCTCCCTTCACGTTGGGCGAGCGATGCACTGAACCTTCTGGCGTCTAGCTAATTAGTGTCCTTGGCCCTTTTTGATCTGATCTTCCCGATAATTCGCCAGACAAATATCACTAACAGTGAGCCAAGGAAGGCGGCGATCAGATCCTCAAAAGTAACCTTCAGATCGCCGAGCCCAAAATCGATTCGCAACAGCCTAAATACTTCCCCGCCGATAAACGCACCAATGACGCCGACCAGGAAGTTCAACCAGCGGCCCAAACCTTCCTTTTTCAAAGTCACCACCCGCCCTGCCAGGGTACCCGCAAATCCACCGACAATGATCCACACCACAATTTGGCCAATGCTCATGTATGTGATGATGGAGGCTCAAATTAGTCGATGGACCGATTCATGACCGCTTCATGGCGCTGTCGAAGTGATACTATAGGGGCAGCGCGAGCGCGTAGAATCTCGCTGGCGTGCCCTTCCGCGCAGGCGAAAACCGCCTTGTAGACCTCGCAATAGGGGTCCTTGGCCATCATTGTGCCGAGGGCGCTGTAGGTGCGCACCGGGCATCCGCCGTGGCAGATCGAAAGGTATCGGCAGGAAAGACAATCTTCGTCCTCAACCAGACGTTTCGGGCGTTCGACAAAGTCGCGCCGCGCCCGACTTGTTTTGAGCATGTGCGTCAGGTCCGGCTCGTGGAAGATGTTTCCGAAGAAATATTCTGGATAACTGGTAACCCAGCAGTCGCACTGAGCGACAGTCCCTTTTGCGTCAACCGAGATGAACTGGTTGGAGCAGTTCTCTTTCCAGATACAGGGTAAGCGCGCTTGTTTACCGGTGAAGTGATCAATCAAGGCATCAAACGGACCGACCGACACCCCGGACGAGTATCCCTCGGCCATCCAGACATCGAAGAGTCCGACCATAAAGTCGGCCAATGCGCCAGAATCCAGCTGGAAACCGCCCTCAACCTCCTTGGCAGGACCACCTGGAAAGGGCGTGTTAACCTGGAAGTCGGTTAGCCCAAGGTCTTCCGTAAAATATCGGTAAAACCTTTGCGGACCAGCTTCGAGACTCCCTTGATGCAGCACGGCGATTACGCCCACCCCAATCCCCGCAGCCTTCAGCTCACGAAGTTTCCTGGTCCAGAGTTCGGTGTATGCCGCGGCCCCGCCTTTGAAAAGTTTTCGGTAC
>JAFAVN010000567.1 GCA_019242435.1 Verrucomicrobiota bacterium
AGCGTGAGCGCCGTTTTTCAGAGGTGCCATCCGGCGCCGCTGGAAACATGCGGATGCGTCGCTGAATTCAATCGGGCAACCGGCAAGTTGACAGTCTGGGAGACCACCCAAGCACCGCATGCGCATCGCACACTTTTCGCGCTGGTGGCGGGTCTCCCTGAACAGAATATCCGAATTATTGCGCCTGATATCGGAGGCGGATTCGGAAACAAGGTACCGATCTATCCCGGTTATGTATGCGCGGTGGTGGCGGCTCTGCAGCTTGGGCGCCCGGTCAATTGGATTGAAACCCGGTCAGAAAACCTACAATCAACCGGGTTTGCTCGGGACTATCACATGACGGCCGATCTGGCGGCGGACCGCGATGGCAAGCTGACCGCTTTGCGGGTGAAGACCCTGGCGGACCACGGAGCTTTCAACGCTGCCGCGCAACCGTCCAAGTTCCCGGCCGGACTCTTCAGCGTCTGCACGGGCTCATATGACTTTTCCAAAGCCTTCTGCGAGGTCGACGGAGTCTATACCAATAAAGCGCCCGGCGGGATTGCTTACCGGTGTTCGTTCCGAGTGACGGAGGCTGCCTACCTTATCGAGAGAGCGATGGATGTACTCGCCCAAGAACTAGGAATGGACCCGGTCGACTTGCGTCTCAAGAACTTCATACCCTCTGACAAGTTTCCGTATGCATCGCCTTTGGGATGGAGCTATGACAGCGGCGATTACGCCGCGGCGATGAATCTCGCGCTGGAGAAGATCGGGTATCACGATCTTCGCCGGGAACAGGCGGAGAAACGGGAGCAAGGGGATCTCATGGGGATCGGTGTCTCCAGTTTCACAGAAATCGTCGGCGCCGGCCCCGCCCATACTTTCGATATTCTCGGCCTGAAAATGTTCGACAGTTGTGAAATCCGGGTTCATCCGACCGGAAAAGCGATCGCCCGGATGGGGGTCAAAGCTCAGGGTCAAGGTCATGAGACAACGTTTGCCCAGATTGTAGCGCAAGAGCTCGGCATACCGGTTGCCGATATTTTGGTCGAGGAAGGTGACACGGACACCGCTCCTTACGGGCTGGGCACTTACGCCAGCCGGAGCACGCCGACTGCCGGGGCGGCGACTGCGATGTGTTCTCGAAAAATTTGGGCGAAGGCCAAGAAGATCGCCAGTCACTTGCTCGAGGTCAGTGAAGAGGATCTGGACTGGGAACCTGGTAAGTTTTTCGTAAAAGGTGCACCGAGTAAGGCGAAGACGATCCAGGAAATCGCCTTTGCGGCCTACACCAATCTACCCGAGGGGATGGAAGCGGGACTTGAAGCCGTCCATTACTACGATCCACCTAACCTGACTTTCCCGTTCGGCACCTACATCTGCGTTGTCGACATCGATAAGGGCACCGGAGAAGTTAAGATTCGCCGGTTTGTGGCGGTAGATGACTGTGGGAACATTATTAATCCGATGATTGTCGAAGGCCAGATTCACGGCGGGCTGACGGAAGGCCTGGCGATCGCCTTTATGCAGGAAATTTCGTATGACGAAAGCGGTAACGTACAGGGCGGCACCTTTATGGATTATCTCGTGCCGACTGCCGTCGAGACGCCAAACTGGGAGACTGGCAAAACCTGCACTCCGTCACCGCATCATCCCTTTGGAGCAAAGGGTATTGGGGAATCTCCGAATGTCGGGTCTCCCGCTGCCTTTGTAAACGCCGTAGTCGATGCCTTGGCTCACTTGGATGTGCGACACATTGATATGCCGATTACCTCCTGGAAGATCTGGAGAATCCTGAAAGAGAAAGGCGTGGCGAAGTAATCTGCGGATCTTATTTCCGGATTTTGGAGTAACAAGTTATGGCGATCAGGATTGAGAAAAGTTTTCAGGTCCAAGCGCCGATAGAAACCGTTTGGCAACTGCTCAGCGACCCGCGTAAGGTCGCCGGTTGTATTCCGGGCGCGCAAGTCACCGATGCTGAGGGCGGCATTTATAAAGGATTAATCAAAGTCAAGGTTGGCCCCAGCGTGACTGATTATAAAGGGGAAGCGCGTGTCGAGCGTCTTGACCAGGAAGCGCATGAAATCGAGATGACAGGCAAGGGTCAGGATGTGCGCGGCAAAGGCAGCGCCTCTATGAAAATGACTGGGAAAGCACGAACACTGCCGGAGGGAGGCACGGAAGTTGTCACCATAACCGAGGTTAATGTGGTCGGGCTGCTGGCTCAGCTGGGTGCGCGCATGATCCAGGAGGTTTCGAACCAAATGTTTGCCGAGTTCGTGAAGAACCTGCGCAGCCAGCTTCAGCAGCCGGGCGCCGGTCAAGAGTCAAGTTCCGCCGGAACGGCGGAACCGGAGCCGGTTAAGGCCGTTCCTCTCATTCTTTCTGCGATTAAGCAAAGCGGCAGCGATTTACTGCGGAAAATCGCCGGGGGTTCGCCGCCGGGAAAGGATCCTGAGAGCTGAAGAGAGAAATTCTGGACATTGATGAGTTAGCGGCTGGTTTCGCCGAGCTTGGCTACGTAATGGACCAGCCCCTGGCCACCGCTCTCTACTTGGTTATCCGGCTTGACCGCCCTTTGTTAATTGAAGGTCATGCAGGTGTTGGCAAAACCGAGGTCGCCAAAACTTTGGCTACATTCCTGGAAAGGCCGCTCATCCGACTGCAATGTTATGAAGGTTTGGATGTCAACTCAGCGGTGTATGAGTGGAACTATCAAAAGCAGCTACTAGCCATCAAGGTCCAGGAAAGAAGTAACAAAGCCGTTGAGGAAAAGGAGGCTCACGTTTTCAGCTCCGAATTTTTGCTCAAACGGCCGTTGCTGCAGTCAATCTCATCCGAAGAAATATCGCCCGTTTTATTGGTGGATGAAATCGATCGGGCAGATGAGGCCTTCGAAGCTTTGCTGCTCGAAATTCTTTCCGAATTTCAGATCAGCATCCCGGAGGTTGGGACCATTAAGGCGAAGCGAATTCCATATGTGATTCTAACTTCAAATAATACTCGTGAGCTCAGTGACGCCTTAAAAAGAAGATGTCTCTATCATTGGATTGACTACCCGGAGTTCGAGAAGGAGATGAAAATCGTTCAATGCCGGTTGCCGGCAATCGGGATGGATCTGAGCCGGCAGGTTGTTAAGTTTGTCAATGCGCTACGTGACCTGAGCCTCTCCAAAAATCCCGGAGTAGCCGAGACATTGGATCTCTCAAGGGCGTTATTGCTCTTGGGTAAAGAGAATCTGGACGGGACGACTGTTGAGGAGGTGTTGGGATGCGTACTGAAGTCCGCGGGCGACCTCGCGAAAGTGAGAGCGGCTACTATCGACAAGCTCCTTTCTAAAACCTAAATGTCACGCTCCACGCATTTTTCCATTTCTGAATCCTGGTTTACAGAAATCTATGGAATCGCCCAAAGCTAGCGCTCGGATGGAGGCGGGTTGGTCAGAGGAGAGGGCGGTGCGAATAATCGTTAGCTTTTGCCGCTTTGCGCGCAGGAAGGGATTAAATTGTGGAACGAAGGAGACACTGGATAGTCTCCGGGCGCTGCAAACGGTTCCACGGCTCGATCTGGATACTCTGCACTGCTTGCTGCGAGCGGTTCTGTGCTCTTCTAAAGAGGAGTGGGACTTTTTCGATGTTCTGTTTGCCGAGTACTGTCAGAATCATGAGCCTGTTCGTGAGAAACAAGCGAAGAACACGGAGAAAGCCAGGCGGCAGCCTGTGGGCGAAAGTACTCGGAGGGACGGTCTCCGCTCATTGGTATCAGGCAACCACCATCGCGAGTTGGAAACGGTCGATAAAGCTGACTTTGTCACTGGTGCCAGCACAATTGAGCAACTCAAGCGAATAGATTTTGCAGCGATGTCTCCTGATAACCTCGCTCAGCTGGAAAAATTATCGCACCGCTTGCTGCGCCGGTTGAGTTGGCAGGTTTCAATGAAGCTCCAACCGAAAAAGGACCCTGGCCAGGTCGATCTGCGGAGAACAATCAGGCGCAATCTCAGTCGGGGCGGCGATCTGATCGAACTCAGCCATAAGAAGCGCAGACGGCAGCGAGCGAGACTAGTAATTTTCCTGGACGTTAGCGATTCGATGAACCCGTACAGCGTGTTCTTATTGAAATTCGCTTATGTTCTCAGGCGGTACGGCCCGCGGGTCGCACCTTTCATCTTCAGCACGAGGCTTGTGGAGGTAGGTGACGTGCTGAAAGCTCGACTATGGTCCGATGCTTTGGAGATACTCTCCGGAATGACGACAGGCTGGTCTGGTGGAACCAGGATCGGGAGGTGCCTCTCGGAATTTAATCGCCTTTACAGTGCGAAATTGCTTTCGCGGAACACGGTGTTTGTCATCCTCAGTGACGGCTGGGATACCGAGCCTCCCGACCTCCTGTTAACCGAGCTGGACCATGTAAAATCGCGAGTTAAGCAACTGATCTGGCTCAACCCGCTTCTTGGATTGAAGGACTATCAACCAGTGACGCGCGCGATGAGTGCCGCTCTCCCTTATATCGACGTGTTCGCTCCTGCCCATAATTTGGAAAGCTTGCTGCAACTAGAGAGACATCTTCGCCCGATAACCTGACCCATGTTCGACGATTTCTTTAGTGAAGCCGAGGCCTTGCGAGCAGAGCAGAAGCCGTTTGCGGTAGCACTAGTGGTCAGATGTGATAGACCGGTCTCGGGCAAACCCGGGGACAAAGCCATTATCCAACCCGATGGCCGCACCCGGGGATGGGTCGGCGGCGGTTGTGTACAACCCTTAGTGCACCGGGAAGCGCTCAAAGCACTGAAGGATGGAACTCCGAGACTGATGTGTATCACGCCATCTCGTCAGTTGGATTCCGAGCCGGGTGCGGTTTATTACACCATGACTTGCCAAGGCGGCGGCGCCCTCGAAATCTATATTGAACCGGTTCTACCTGCACCGCTCATTTTGATTGTTGGGCGGTCATTAGTGGCGCAGACCTTATCCAAGCTCGGCAAAACGATTGGTTATCGGATCGCCGCAATTGCCTCCGGCATTGAACCAGACAAGTTTCCGGACGCTGATTTTATTTATAAGGAGCTTCGCCTGGAGGCTGTACCAATCACTGACGAAACTTATGTTGTGGTTTCGACGCAGGGAGAACATGACGAGGAGGCACTTGAACAGGCGTTGAGCCTCAACGTTCCTTATATCTCCTTTGTAGCCAGCCAGGCAAAAGCTGCGAAAGTGTTGGCTTTTGTGGCAGGTAAAGGAATTCCAACAGAGACAATCTCGAGGACCAAAGCGCCGGCCGGCCTTGATCTTGGCCATTTGTCGCCGGAGGAGATCGCCGTCAGCATTCTGGCAGAGATTATTCAATTCAGAAAGCGGGGTCCATCGCCTTTCAGCGACAGGATAGAAGCAGTCGCAGCCTCTGAGCAGCAGCCTGACGAAATAATAGATCCAGTCTGCGGGATGGTCATCGATCCGGCTAACGCTGAATACACATCTGAATACGAAGGTACAACCTACTATTTCTGCTGCGCCGGTTGTAAACAGGCTTTTGATCGGAGTTCAGGAGTGCAGAAGTTCAAGAGTGCAGAAACTAAAAAATCTAAGGAAGAAGAGCACTAGAGCCACGGATCGCGGGGACGCGATCCCTCCAACCTGGTCTGAAATACTGTCGTTCATTGCTCCTGCACTTCCGCACTCCTGAACTCCTGGATATGATTTCCGCTATCGTGCTGGCCGCTGGTTTATCAAGCCGGATGGGCCGGAATAAATTGCTTTTAACCTTCAGGAACAAATCCCTGATAGCGCATGCGGTTGATACGCTCTTAGTTGCGGAGCTCGATGAAGTCATCGTGGTTCTTGGGCATGAGGCCGACAAACTGCAGGAACAGTTGGAGGGAAAGCCGGTTAAGTTAGTTTTCAATCCAGACTACCGGTCAGGCCAAAGTACTTCCGTGCGAATCGGCGTTAGCGCTGTTTCTTCGCAGGCAACTGCTATTTTAATCTATCTGGCCGATCAACCACTGCTGGAGGCCGGAGACATCAACCGGCTGGTCCGCGCTTTGGTTCGCGCCAAGGAAACGGGCAAAAGCATCGTAGTCCCGTTCTATCAAGGACAACGAGGGAATCCCGTGATTCTGGATATCACGCACCGCGATGCCATCCTGGAAGTGGTCGGGGATGTCGGCTGCAAGCAGGTGATTAAGCGGCATCCAGGGCAGGTGCTGAGCGTTGAGATGGAATCTGACCACGTGGTTCGAGATGTAGATACCCTGGAGGAGTTCAGGGCGCTGGAGTCGTAAGGAGCTCAAGGAGGAAGATTAAAACTTCGAGCAAATTAAGAACTTTTCCGCGCGTCGAGTGCTTGCTAGTCTATTAAGCTAACACCCTCTCGGGGTATTTTATGATTCAGTTGATTTTGGATCGATTTGCGTATCTGCTGGACTTCAAGGCTCTAGAATTTCTAGAATGGCGCAGTTCTGGTTTGTTTAGCAAACCTCTAAAAATCGGAGCTGACCACGCTTCGAGGTAGCCGTCGACGGTTGTTGGCGGCTGAGTTCATGTTCTGGTCAGTGCCAACTTACGGGAGTCGAATATGCACGAGAGAGAACTCAACTGCGCTACCATTGAAGTGGTAAGCAAAGTGGGTATCAGCGGCAGGGCTGCTGATGGAATCAAACGCGGCTCGCAAACTGAAGAAAAAGGATGCTATTGGCGCATCGCCAGTTCAGCCATTCTCGGATGCTTGATGGCAGTTGGTCTTTTGGTCGCCCTGATAGCACCTTTACCCGCAAGCGCGGACGACGACAAAGACTCAGGTAATGGACGCAGGGACAACGATAAAGGCATACGCGCGGAAATTGCGGCTTTGAAGGGGCAAGTGGCCGCGCTGCAGGAGCAAGTCAACAGTCTGCAATCCAGCAACACCGCGCTGCAGAAACAACTGGCTACCGTGCAATCCAATCACGCGCTTCTACTCGGGCCTTTTGTTAATGTCGATCCTAACCCTGAGATTGGCGTGATAGGACCGAATATCATTTTCAGCGGTGCCAATATCCATATTATCAGCGGCTCGGGCGCCACCAACGATAATAACAGTCCCACCGGACTTGGCAATTTGATCATCGGCTATGACGAACCGCCAAACTTTGGGATGCCCCTCGATCCCCGCAGCGACCGCCGCGGCTCGCACAACCTGGTCATTGGACCTGGCAACCGCTTTACTCAGGCTGCTTACGGCGGTTTCGTGGCAGGAAGCGAAAACACCATTAGCAGCGCCTCCACCAGCGTCAGCGGTGGCTGGGTTAACACCGCCAGCGGCATTTTCTCCATTGTCTGTGGCGGTACTGACAATGCCGCCAGCGGCGTCTATACCAGCGTCCTGGGCGGCATAGGCAACACTGCCGAGGGCGGTCCTCCCCCCACGGCCGGCTCCAGCGTCGTGGGTGGCGAAAGTAACACTGCGAGTGGACGAGTGTCGGTTGTCCTCGGCGGTGGGGCTGTCATCAACAACACGGACGACTCAATCGCGCCGCAGCCGCCCTTTCCTTGATTCTGATTCGGGAACGTCATGCTGGAGGCTTGGAGACATGGCATCCACGATTAGACCGGAAGACTAGGTTAGTTGGGCAGAATAACAGTAACTCCCCGATGGTTGTGGCGTCGGCAAGG
>JAFAVN010000361.1 GCA_019242435.1 Verrucomicrobiota bacterium
ACTGGCCAATTTGCCGAGCGACGCCGCGAAACGGTCCAAAAATGTAGTTCCAACGTTTGGCACGCCAGCCAGCATGGGTGCAGTTTGGGCAGTACTTAAAAGCGAATTCTAGGACCAAGATCATGAGCGCTGAAACTGCGACTTCAGAATACATGTTGCTCTTCCGAAATACCGGTTGGCACAAGCAACTCTCTGCCGAGGAAATTCAACAACACATGACCCGGTTTACTGCCTGGTTCGAGAAATTGAACAGGGAAGGCAAATTCAAAATTGGCGGTCCTTTAGCGCACGAAGGAAAAACGGTCACCAGCAAAACCAATGTTATAGATGGCCCATTTGCTGAATCCAAGGAGGCAGTTGCCGGATTTTTTATTATTCGAGCCGGAAGCCTGGCGGAAGCAGTAGAAGCCGCCAGGGGCTGCCCCGGTCTTGATTTCGGTCAGACCGTCGATGTGAGAGCTATTACCCCCGAACCCGATGAACTGAAGTTTGCTCGCATAAAGGCGGGTAAGGCAGAGTAGTGTAACAGGTCCCTGACTGGTACAGCAGCGCTGGATATCGGGCAACCATTGAAAGCGCGCCAGTCCGGATCGTCTATTGGTTTTAGCTCAGATCTGACCGCTGTTGTTAATCGGCGCGCTTACGGGAGATCAACTAACCTCCTCCACAACTTCTCTGAGCTTGAATCTGCGGTTAACCCGCTTCGTACCGGTTCAATGCCAGCGTTGCTTCATAGATCTTCCCTCCGGCACAAGGCGATCCCGGTTGGTAACGCATCACGGCCACTCTATCAGAAACGCTCACTTCCGTGTAACTAACAGTCTGAGCGACGGGTTGATGCATGCAGATCGAGAACGGTCCCCGCTCGGGCAAATGGGAGCGGTGTAAATCACGCAGCCACTCCAGGGTGCCGGCTGATGGTTGATGCCACGCGGCCTGGCAGATCTGGGCTCGCTGATATTCTGCCTGCTTTTCATCGTGCCCTGAAGAGAACCAATGGTTCGGCTTCCAGTCATGCTTTTGCACCTTCACTTGTTCCAGATCCCAGCCGTATTCTACAAGCTGCTTCTCACCCGGTTCGCAAGCAATCAAACGGAATGGCCGAATCCGAGTCAGCGACAACCTGTTTAGCTTGATGGTAATTTCCCGGATGGAATCGCTTTCGGCCAGTGCTTTTGGGACTTCGCCGCGGCTAACAATTTCTCCAACCGGCAGCCGATCGACTCGATGCCAGTTAATCAAGGTGAGCCAAACGCCGGCATCGTTCACCACGATCCACGTCCCGCCGGTTGGCTCCCGGGGAAAGACGCTGCAGCACCCGTTGCTCGCAAAGACCTGGGGCGGCAGAGCAGTCGGACGGGTTAAAAGCTCATCTCGATTCATCGCGAGAGAAAATCCGCGCGAGTTCGGAATGAAAGACACCGTACACATTATTAACGCAGCGATAAATTAGCGCCTAACAACCATCATTGCTATCGGCCTTGTTCGGAACGCCTAGTGAGCCAACCTAGAGCGAATGCACCACGGGTCACGGCTCGAATCCGGCGCGAATGGATCCAGGAAATGCGTCAGCACTGGGTGCACCGAGATTCTCGTCCCACCATTGTGCGCTTCATTTACATCGGGGAACAACAGAACAGTATCGATGTAATACGTCTTCTCCGGAATGCGCGCCGCGTAGCGGCGTTGGAGATGCTCACCAGGCCTTCCGGGTTCCGAGCTCCTGGTTCAATGTTACGTCTTTGCTTCTTCTTGCCCTCGAGCCCGTTGATCGTTCTGCCGGCTTAATTGCTTTTATTCTCTCGTTTACTCTTGTTCTACCCGAGTGCGCATGAAAATTTTAATGCGATGCCCAGATTTATCTGTACAGCATGCGGAATCCAATATCCGGAGAACACCGCGCCGCCGGCGCGATGTATGATTTGCGAGGACGCGAGACAGTTCGTACCGGCTGCCGGGCAAGGTTGGACGACAGCAGAGAGGCTGGCAGTTGATCATTTCAACGCGTTTCGTAAAGTCGCGCCCGCGTTATTTGGTCTTTGGACTATGCCGCGGTTCGCGATTGGACAACGTGCTTTGCTGGTTATCACGTCTTCGGGGAACGTCCTGTGGGACTGCATCAGCTTCCTGGATAGTGCTACTATCGAGATCATCCGATTGTTAGGCGGACTTAAAGCGATCGCCATTTCCCATCCTCATTTCTATAGTGCCGTATCTTCGTGGGGGCGTACGTTCGAGTGTCCGGTGTTAATCCATGCCGCTGACCGGCAATGGGTCGCGGACGCGGATCCTTGTGTAGAGCTTTGGAAGGATGACACCAGAGAGGTTTTGCCGGGTATCACGCTTCACCGGCTTGGAGGCCACTTCCCCGGGAGCACTGTTCTTCATTGGGTGGACCGGCGTATATTACTGAGTGGCGACACCGTGCTGGTTGCGCCGGACCGTCGACATGTATCTTTGATGTGGTCATACCCGAACAATGTGCCGTTGCCGACCTCGGAGGCGCA
>JAFAVN010000480.1 GCA_019242435.1 Verrucomicrobiota bacterium
GAAGTACATCACCAGTCATTTGGTTACGTCCAGTTTAAATCCGGATGGCTGGCCTGAAGGCGCCGGAATGGTCGAAGCGACTGGCATGGGCGCGACAAAACTCGATGTAGCCGTGTACACAATTCGCGCACTCAATGATCTTGTCGAAATGGCGGATAGCAAAGGAGATAGTCTCACGCGTAACTGGGCCGCTGACAGCCGGCGCACTGACGAACAAATTTAGGCAAGACTGGTGGATTCCGAGCCGGGGCCTGTTTGCCGATTCGCTGGCCCTAAGTCAAGTGGTGCCGACTGATCCTCCGGCAACGCTTGGTACCCAGAAGGGGTATACCCAGCTGCAACAGCTCTACTGGATAGATGCTACTCCAATGGAGACAAGTTTCGCTTTGACCGGGGACGCCGCAATGAGTTTCCCCCAACTTGAGTCTTCTACCTTTACCGGAACGACCGGTTTCTTTCAACAAGGCCAAAGCCTCCCGGCCATTCAAGGCAATCTTCAAGCCTCTGCAGTGAACACTGGAGTAATGGCCATCGCCGAAGCCAATTACGGGCGAATGGACGAATCGCTCAGATATGTCGAATTCATCGCCGATGAACTCGACGTCGAGCAGCCCGGCGCATTACCGGAGTTATTCGACAGTCCAGATTACCAGTACTTCAGCGGAGGCAACCCATTTGGCGGGGCGATGGTCATGCAAGCCTGGTCATCGTATGGCATTCACTGGCCGCTAGAGGAGTTGTACCTTGGCATCAAGCCGGATGCTCCCGCAAAAGCTATAGCGGTCGTGCCGGACCTGCCGGATTCCTGGAGAGAGCTTTCGATTAACAATCTGCACGTCGGTTCCGATCAGATCGCTGTCTCGGTCAAGCGTGCAGGAATCAACTATGTCACAACGGTTTCGGCTCCGGCCGGCTGGAGGTTAACCATCGGATACACCTTTCCGGTCAATACCCAGATCAAGTCGGTGCGGCTGAATAATTCGCCGGCCGCGTTTCAGATCGTCAATACCAACCGAGGCGAAGAGATCCACGTGCAAACAAACTCCGGCGGCGCGCAGGAGGTCCGGATTCAGATTGAGTGACGCTTTGGTCGCCATCCGAGAGAAAGTACAATGAAAACGCGCTGCCCGCCGGCGCGTTTTCTCGACGGGTGGTGCGGCAAAAGGCACCGGTCTCCAGACCGCATCGAGGAGAGAAACGGATGGGATAAAGCCAGATTACGGACTTTTGAAGAGCTGGTAGTGCTTTTGCCGGCCAGAGTTATTTCGAGCTGGTTACCGGCGAAAGAAACCAGACCGCCTTCGCAATCGAAAGGATAATCGCGTAAACCGCGAATAACTGCGAAGTCACGAAGTCGCTTATCCGAGGAAAAGCAAAGGAGCCGAGAGCGACGAACAGAAGGACCACTTGGACACCCATCATGAATCCGAGCCAGCGACGAAGAGGCGGGCTGCTCGCGATAAGCCACGCGTAAATCGCCAGGCCAAATGGCAGGGTGAAGGTAACAAGTATCTCAAGCAAAATATCGAACCCGTTCGCAGTGAAGTAGTTCAGCGTAAAAAAGTTGAGCCTGGCGGACATTTCCAACACGTTTTGGCCGGTAAGAAAAAGAGTGCCTGAAATCACCAGGTAAAAGCCGAGCTCGGCGAACTTGGGCCTGGCAGCGACGAGACGTCGATACATCATGCAATAGACAATTATGCAAGTGATCGGGTCGACAAGTAATACGGTGCAAAGCCGACCTGCGCCTTCCGCAGTTGTTGGCAAGACCAGGAAAGTCAAACCGGCAAGAGCATCAACGAGGCTGGCGACGCAGCCAATGAGATCAGCCCGGGTGCGTCCGGATTCTATGCGAAAACCTGCTTCTTTATCCAAATCTCGTTCTTTTTATGGCCTAGCTTTAGTCGCTGCCGATAGGGTTCGCCAGTCAGTCTTAAAAGCGGTCTCATTTCGCGCAGATTTTCCGGGAGCGCGGCGTTGACATCGCGGACTATGCATCCGAAATCAGACCGCAGCCGACGTCGAGAATAAATAGAAAGTTAGCAAGCGCTATCGGGCGTCGGGATTTTCTCGAAATTTAGACTTGCTTGGGCCAGATTTGGCGGACAGAGATTTGGTCTGGTTCTGTGTTGAGCTTTAGGGTGAAAACAACGACCTCGGTTTTCCCCTCGTTTATGAGATACCTTGTGACAATGAGTCGGCCCTCTTTTCCCTGTTGGGTTTTGATCTGGTAAGTCACGACGAGCTGCTTCTGGTTCCCATACCAAGCGGTTCTGGCGCTGAGGCAATTCGCTCCTAAGAGTTGTAGGTCGCTTGGGTGGCTGCGTCCGTCAGGGTAAAGAGTTTCATCTAAGGCGAAGCCGCGGCCGCGGGTAGCCACCGTGATAACCTGTTCCGTTTGATGGATGGTGGCTGTGAGGTCGGTCCAGGAGGCCAGGTTTCGCTCGAGGAGACTGGCTCCGGCTTTGTTCATTATGGGTTCGAGTGAAGCGGACGTTTTAAGATCCAGCGTCCAGGTGCCGTTGAAATCCGGTTTGTCGGATTGATCCGGCTCAGGTGCCGCGGAAGTCTGGCGCAAGCCGAAAATACCGAAGCAGGTTATGGCTACAAGCGAGGGGAGCAGGAGAAACCTCATCAGAGTGGAATTTATAACCGATTCGCCCTGGGAAGTAGATGCGGATTTATTCAGCGCTCGACGCATGCAATGTCTCACTCATCCGGCTTCTTTGTCAGGATTTGCAATCCCAGGTAGAGCATGGCCCGGTTATCGCCGTAAAGATCACGACCACCTGTGAAAAGCAGATTCAGGTGCTCGGCCAATTTAAAAGTGCCACCAATGTTAAATGCGACATCGGGGCGAGTACCCGATTGCTTTTGCGTATTGCCGAACAACTCGACTCCAAGGTTCAACCGATCGGTGATATCGTGTTGTAAGACGGCGCCCAAAAACCAATAATTTTTTTGGCCAGGCGCAGTTTGTAACCAGTATTCGGTCTCACCATATAAGGTCCATTTATCCCAGCTCTTCTCCGCCAACAACGGGAGTTCGTAAGTGGGGCGTCCACTGCCGAGGCCTCGCTTAGCGTCTCCGGTCGGCGCGTACACTTGGGGGTAAGTTCCCAACTGGACATGCGAATGTTCATCTTCAAAAAACCGCCATTTTATCCCGAGCAAAATATCGCCCAGTCCAGCCGCTGTACCGCGGCGATCGTCCTGAACCACGGCCACGGGTATATCAAACTCGAGTTGGATGTTCGGAAGACCGTAGTTCAGATCAAACAACGGCGCCTGCATATCGGTGGTACCAGGCGTCCGCTCCAACGTAAACGGAATATTAATCTCCCAACCGCCTACCGGCGGAACCTCCGGATCATCCGTCACGAAAGGTGGCCCGGCGAGAGCTATGCTGGCGAACGTCAAACTCCAGGCGAGGAAAATTGGTCGTAATTTCACATTCGCTCGGTAAGATCGGCTACCCGGCCGGGCAAAAGCCAGGTTTAACAAAGCCTTCATCAATGATTCACGCGCGTTGGTGACGCCTGTAGACAAAGACAGTTCTGTTCCTGCTTGCGGCCGGAAGAATTCGCCTGCTGGCGTTCATTTGCGCGCTTCATTTTCCTGCTTAGCCGCGCCTTTTTCCTTGAAGCCAAGCGCCTGAGTCTCGCCACCTTCAATGTGGCGCCCACCGAGAACCTCCAGGCCCAAGTCATGGTTATACCACTGGACCACCTCTTTTGGATCTTTCACGCGCAACCAAATCCATCCAGCAAACATACGGTTACTTTCCTTATTTTTAACCCGGTTATTAACGGTCGGCTCCTACTCTTCCCAAGCTCGCATTACGAAAGCCACTTGGATTCGTCAAAACAGGATTCAACGCCCTTTCCCGAACATCGCGCAATGCCTTCGTCGCAGTGGTTCTAAGCCACGTTTACGCCCGCATTAGAGACGGCGGGTCATCGGTATAGCAAATCGCGACGGGATAATATGCCGGCTCTCCTTAAACCGACGGGGCAAAGAGTCGGAATGATCAGTTGATATAGTATGGTCGCAATGAGAGTGGGTTTAGCCCTTGCCTGAAAAAGCGATCGAGTCGTTAAAAGACACTGTTTCGCTGACTGACAGGTGGCAAATTAAGACTATCTACGGCTCGGCTATCTCTCAAAAATCACCGGCTCGTTTCTGTTGACCCGCAAGAAAAGGTTAGCGTAGGAGCCGTCAGGCCGCCGCTCTTGCAAAAGCTCCAGCACAGCTCCGTCAGACGCTCGAGTCTTAATGATTCGATGCCGCGAGTCGTAGAGAATGTCGGTCTGTCCCTTGTGGATGATGAACCGACTGTTACCCAGGTCTTCATATCTTCTCATTCTACTGCTCTTTTCATTCTAACCGTTAGCAATTATTACTTGCGGCGTGATTGGTCTAAGCTCGGAGAGTTTTGAAACTAGAAAAAGATTCAGCCTTCCGTTCTCGAGAATCAACCAAGGTAATTGGAGAGCCGAGCGCCAGTATAGGACCTAGAGGATGTAGAATTGTGAGCATTTTCATTTATAGGCTAGTCGTCTCCGGCTCCGCTGGTCGCACCGGGTTTGTCGACGGCGAGCCGCTTTACGATGTAGGGGATTTCGAATTTCGAATATTGAATTGTAGAAGGAGGACGGATCCCGAAAATCCCAGATTCGCTCTTCTAAATCCGAGGTCCTGAATTCTAGGCGAGGTGTAGACAAGATATAGCTCAGGCGCCAGGCAGCCCATCCTTCACGGTGCCCTGCCCAAATCCCCCTGGTTCAGGTTCCTCAGAAGAAGCTGAGATGATTCAGTCCTTCCTGCAGTTGCACATCCACTGGCGCGTCCGGTTTATTACTCAATAAATAGACCAGCTGCATCGAAGTAGAGTCCGAGGGAACTTGCTTCGGATGCACGATTTCATTGTCTACAATCCATTCCGAATGATCCGGCAAATTGTAAACTACGAAAACATGGCTCCCGTCTGCACCCGTGCTGCGAATATGCCAACGATAAAAAATTAATCGCCCATGGATACCGTTAGCGGCAAGCCTCGAAGACAAAGCTACCGCGTAGTCCATACATTCTCCATCTTTACCTTTACCTCGGATCTTCAGATCGCTGGCAAGCCGGTAATGCAACGGCTCATTCAGCGCAAAAGCGCTGAGGAGCAGACAAGCACTCAAGATAGCAATTATTGTTAAACCGATTCTTTTCATTTCCCCTCTGCCGTATTTGTTGCGCAGCACCGAAGAATCTGGCCACATCGAGCCTGCTGAGAAAAAACGTTCCGTTAATCTACAAAAAGTTCGAGCGAGCGATGCCGCCCGGTTTTCTATCGAGCCACTGGAAGACGGGTCTTCCAGTGGAAGTAGAGGCTTGGCAGCCTTAGGAAGTTACTCAGCTTGGGAGATTATCGCGCAGTAATCTTCTTAGCGGTTCTCACCCTTTCCTTTAGCGTTTCGTAAAGCGCATGGAATTGTGCGTACATAATAAAACGCTAGTTTAGCCGAGCACGTTACGTGCCAAGCCGCTTTCCTTCGAAACGGATCGTGTTTTCCCCTCTTCTGTCAAAAAATCACCCGTTTTTGGGTTCAACTGTCCCAATTTTGAGAATGGCGGCGCCGATACGGGCATCAAAGAAGCGAGCGGCCAGGTTGGGTGGGGTTCAGCAATACAGGTACCGCTCTTCTGTTATCGGTACACGCGGAACCGGAACATAAGGCGTCTGTTTCCCGCATCTTCTACTTCATCACTCTCTCCGCCCGCAATCGCAGCGAGCTTACGGCTACTGCGAGAATGATCAGTAAGCCAATCACTACATCCTGAATGTATGGATCAACTCGAATCATATTGAGGGCGTTGCCGATTACTCCCCAGAGCAGAACTCCACAGAATGTCCCGAAGGCATTCCCTTTGCCGCCTGACATGGGTGCACCACCGATTACGACGGACCCAATTGCTTGTAGTTCAATTCCAGTGCCGGTGCTTGGTTGGGCTGCTCCGACCCTGGAGAGAAGTAACATGGCGGCCGTCCCGACAAAAGCACCGTTAATGGCGAAGAACGTGAGCTTCCTGCGATTGACTTTTATACCCGCCAGATAAGCGGCGCGTTGGTTGTTACCAATGGCATAGACACAGCGGCCGAGTTGAGTGTGAGCCAGGATAAAATGGAGCACTCCGTAGCCGATCAAGGCAATCACGAAAAGTAGCGGAATCAGGTTGAATAATTTCGCGCTACCCAACGTTTCAAACTGCCCGTAGATCGTCTGGATTGTGCCTTGAGTAATGAACAGAGCGATGCCTTGATAGACGCCGATTGCTGCCAGTGAAACGATGAAAGAAGGAGCATCAAAGGCAATTGCGGCAACGCCGATCAAAGAAGCACAAATTACCGCTATCAGCAGACCGGTCGCGGCTGCCACCGGTGAAAACAGGCCGTTGCGCATCAGCATGGCCATCACGACAGATGATAAGCCAATATTGGCGCCGACCGAGATATCGAAGTTCCCGGAAATGATTAAGATGGTGGCGCCACAAGCTACCAGGCTCAGAACCGAGATCTGGCCTAACAAATTAGTCAGGTTGCCTACCCACCAGTACCGGCTATTGATCGTTCCGGCTACGATTGACAAAATCAAGACCACGATCAGTAAGAATGACCATTGGTTTGCCAGCAGTTTTTTACCTAATCTTTTGGCAAAAAGCATCACCGTGTAAACTCTCCATTGTCGTCAATTCCCAGTAGCAGCGCTAATAGTTGGCGCGGGGTCGTCTGCCGTGCATCAACCATAGTGACGAGCTTACCACTTCGCATTATCGCGATCCGATCACTCATGGCCAATAGCTCCGGCAATTCGGACGAAACCAGCAAAATACTCCTTCCTTCCCTTACGAGGGCGGCCATGAGTTCGTAAATCTGCTCTTTGGCACCGATGTCGACCCCTTTGGTTGGTTCATCAAAAATAAATAAGTCACCTTTACTTAATAGCCACCGGGCTAAAACCGCCTTTTGCTGGTTGCCGCCGCTCAACGAGCCAATGGTCTGGCCGGTTCCGGCAGTCACGATGTGGAGACGCCTGATTAACTCTTGAACCGCGCGGAGCTCTTGACCTAGTTTTAACCAGAAATGGTTAATTTCATTATCGACGACCGCAATATTTTCCCGGACGGAGCGGGCATCAAAAAGAGCGAGGAGTTTTCTGTCTTCCGGAATCATCACTACGCCGCGTTCGATTGCACTCCTGGGAGAAGCACAATTAAGGGGGTGGCCGTGCAGTAAAATATCGCCTGAATCGCGGAGGTCGGCACCGAATATTACGTTCATGAGTTCGGTACGACCGGCACCGATTACACCTCCGAATCCCAGAATTTCTCCTTGATGAAGATCAAAACTGACCTCGGCAAAGTGATCGCGCTTGCTCAGGTTATGGACCTGTAAAACAAGGTCACTACTCGCTATGCTCTTACGACTGGCGAACAGGGAATGTTCCCGGCCGATCATATGCCTGGTGATGGTGGCGACGTCACTGTTAGCAACAGTTAACGTTTGAACCGCTTTTCCGTCCTTCAGGACCGTAACCCGATCGCCAATTTCAAAAATCTCCTGCAAATAATGAGAAATATAGATGATTCCAATTTGCTTGGTGACGAGTCTCCTGACTAGGTTGAGCAATGCGTTTGTCTCTTCTATGCCGAGCGAGGCGGTAGGTTCGTCCATGATCATGATCCTGGCGTTAACATGGAGCGCTTTAACAATCTGCAATGTTTGTTGATGGGCAGGGGATAGCGTTTCGACAATAGCATTCGATGGGATAGAGATATTCATCGATTCCAGCAACTCAGTGGCCCGGCGATGCTGTGCGGTGTAATCGACCACACCGAATTTGGTAACGATCTCGCGTCCCAGAAAGATGTTTTCTGCTACCGTGAGCGAGGTGACTAGCTGCAGGTCCTGATAGATGGTCGCAATACCTAACTGTAACGACTCGTCAGGGCTGAGATAACGATGTTCTTTATCAAAAACGACGATAACACCGTCATCCGGACGCTCTGCTCCGGCCAGGATCTTTATCAGGGTTGATTTTCCGGCGCCATTTTCGCCCACCAGACAATGCACTTCACCGGCGCGAAGACTGAAATTCACCTGATTAAGAGCAACGGTGTCACCGAAGGTTTTGGTTAGATTACGGATCGTCAGGATTTCGGCGGAAGTGCTCATGATATCGTATGGTTGTTCAGTCTTTAAAGGACTAACTGGCGTAACGCCTCATCGGGAATCCGCCTTTCTCGACGAGTAGAAGACCGGGGGAGAAAGACTGGTCCCCTGGCCCTGCGGACGGATTAGCTGTAACCGATTTTCCAGGCACTTCGTGCCGGGCTACGGTCATGTCGTCCGCCCGGGACAAGACACGTTTGTCGCTCTAACGCTAGCTACGGCGTCTTCGCCGGTAAATAGCCTCCCAGGGACGGGAAGTATTGCTTGGTCAGCGCGAGCCAGACCGGATCGAATTCCCACGGAACCACTTTGGTTTTATCGAGGGTGGTGGCTTTGGTAACCGGGATCACCGGCAACATGATCTGTTGGTTGACGGTTTTAGAGTCGCCTGAGACATGCTGATATAATGCTAACAACGCGACCATGCCTTCCCACCCGGGTGAGCTGCTGATCGTGTAGTTGAGTGCCCCATTTTCTATCAGAGGAATACCAACCGGGGACCCATTCTGGGCGATTACGACGTATTGATCGAGGATGCCCTGGCTCTTTAAGTAGCGGATTACTGCCGCGGCCATGTCTTCGTTCATGATCCACAGGATGTCGAATTTGACTCCCGATTGGATCAGATCTTGTGCCTGGGTCACGGCCACCGGCGGATTGTATTTTCCATCTCGAATCGCCACAATCTCGTTTTTACCCAACTCCTGCATCCGCTGCTTCATTGCGCCCGTCACCATTTGTACAGGCAAATGTTCAAGCAGGCCCGTGATAAGCGCGACTTTCTTGCCAGGGTAGTTTTTGGCCATGTACTCGGCGTAATTTTTGCCCATGGCAGTCCAATCGAAATCGACGGCTGCCACGATATCGTTCCCGGACTTCAAAGCCTGGCCACAGTTATCTACTGTCACCAGCGGGATGCCAGCCTCTTTGCATTTCTTGGCAGCAGTAATGGCGCCTTGCTGGTTGAAGGAAAAAATGGCCATGCCATCGACGCCTTGCGTTATCAAAGATTCAATATTCGAAACTTCCTTCTGGGCATCGTAATCAGAATTGAGAACGACGGTCTTGAGCGACAACATATTGGCAGCCAGTACGAAGCCGTCGACGTCCCGCTTATACCACGTATCGGGACCAGGAGTTATATAACCAAAAGTTAACTGTTTGCCGGCCGCTGAACCGGTGATAGGAAAACTGGAAGCGGCGGCAAACAGGAAAATCAGAAGCCAAGGAATTCTTTTCATGGGGGGAGACAGCAGGATGCTTTTCACGTAATCCCTACTTTTCGGAGAAAGCATGCATCGCCGCTGGTTAAAGAGCGACTCGAACAAGCTGCCCTCACAAAAAGGCCCAATCATTGGTAAGAAACCGCCGTATGAAATGTCAAACCAATTCCGCGGCGGAGTGAGCTGAGAAAATGGAGTGCGCCCCGGCTTTTCGGCCTGAGAGGAGCATTTAATGCGAGATGGCGGTGAATCTTTCGTCAATGGCTCGGAGACGTCGCGAGAGATCCCGGGCGATATTCAGGATGACGATAGCGTATTGATCGGGCTGATGGCGATACAGGCGGTACAGATCAAGTCCCTTAAGGGCAAAAAGGAAACTGCGGTCGAGCGCCCGAAGCGAGGCGGAACGAGTTACACATTCAATAATCGACATCTCGCCCAAAAAATCGCGCGGTCCAAACACGGCTAACACCGTCTCTTTTGCTGAACCTAAATATTTAACCACCTCCACCCGGCCGGAGTGAATGATGAACATGCGATCACCTGACTCGCCTTCTCGGACGATGACGTCCTTGGTTTGATACTCTGCCTCGCCGGCTGCTCGCGAAAGCTCAGAAAGAGCCGCTTCATTCAAGCCGGCAAAGATCGGGATAGTCTGCAGAAACTTCTGACGCTCGGTCGCGGTCAGCATAACGAGAGATGTGCTCGCTAAAGTTGACCGTCAGCTCATTAAAGTCAAAGTGGCGAAAGCTTCATCCGCCCGCGGCCACTTGGGTGATAAGTTCTGGCAGGGTCCGGGTACTGATCGGTTTGACCAGATAAGCATTGCATCCGGCCGCCATAGCGTCTTCTCGGGTGAATCGTTCCGGATAAAACGTCACTGCGACCACCGGAATGTGCTCGACTTTCGGATCCGACCGAATTTGGCGGACCAAGCTTAGACCATCGGTATCCGGCAACGAGAGATCTAAAATGATGAGCTCCGGTTGCTCCAGTCCAATGAACTCGATTGCTTGACCCGCAGCCTTGGCATTGCGTACCCGGTGGCCGGCTGCGCTGAGTACAACATTGACCAACTTGAGATGGAGGGGGTTATCGTCTACCGACAGAACTTTAATGGTTATCCTCCGTTCGCGTGTTTAAATTGTCTTCAGGCCGTTTATGCCGTAGCCACTCGGCGACTTGGACTGGTAATTGTCTCGTGTCGATCGGCTTAGTGATATAGTCATCGCAACCAGCAGCCTCGGCTCGTTGGCGATCACCTTTCATAGCAAATGCCGTTACCGCCACAACCATAATATGAGCCGTTTGCGGGTTGCTCTTGATTCTTTGCGTCAAAGTTAAGCCGTCGATGCCGGGCAGGTCCAGGTCCAACAGAACGAGATCAGGCGGATGGCTCTCTATTTGTTGCTGGGCTTCTTCGCCGTCGGCTGCCTTGTAGACCTGGTATCCCTCAAAAGAAAGGAGGTCCGACACCAGCTTGAGATTAATCCGATTATCGTCTACCACCAGGATGGTTGCGTTCTGATCTATCATCAAGATACCTGGTTTCAGAATTCAATCGAAGGATTCAAAATCGGCCGGCGGCAAGCTTGTCGGCAGGGTCACCGTAAAGGTGGTGCCATTGCCGAATTCACTTTGGACTTCGATGGTTCCGCCATGTAGCTGGATTATTTTTTGGCTCAAGGCCAAACCCAGCCCGGTTCCTTGATCATGCCGTCGATCCGGGTCGATTTGTTCGAATTCCTTGAATAACCGGCATAGATTTTCCGGTCGGATCCCGATCCCGTTATCGCTAACGAGTAGACGGAAGTGCTCTGAACCCGCTCTAGTAGCGACAATCCGAACCTGTCCATCTTCATCGGTAAACTTTACGGCATTCGAGCACAGGTTATAGAGAACCTGCTTAAATCTTTTCTGGTCGACGGTGACTTCCTCAAGATCCGAAGCCACATAGACATCGATCTTGAGTCTTTTTTTGGCGGCAGATAGCTCGACGGCCGCGAGCACGTCATCAATCGCCTTATGCAGACAGAACCGCTGCGGCCGCAATTCCATCTTTCCGGCTTCCACTTTGGCAAGATCCAGAACGTCATTGATGACCTGAAGCAAGTGTTTGCCACTGTGCAAAATGTCTTCCAGGTATTCTTTCTGTTTCGCATTCAGGGCGCCCGGTTTTTCGTCCGCCAAGAATTCGGCAAACCCGATAATCCCATTAAGCGGCGTCCTGAGCTCATGCGACATGTTCGCAAGGAACTGATCCTTCGCCTGAATGGCCCTCTGCAATTCCACATTTTTATCATGAAGCGCCAGTTCGATGCGCCGCCGTTCAGTGCGGTCCCGAGTCACTTTACTGAAACCAAGCAGACGCCCGTTTTCATCGAGTAGCCGGCTCAAAGTGACTTTTGCCCAGAACTTCTCGCCATCTTTGCGTAGCCGCCAACCTTCATCCTGGGCTTGCCCTTTAACCAGGGCCTCGCGCAGCATGGAGTCCGGGCGGCCGGAAGCCTTGTCTTCCTCGAGGTAGAAGCAAGAAAAATGCTCTCCGATGATCTCCTCTGCTCGATAACCTTTAATTCGCTCGGCGCCGGCATTCCATGTCACCACGCGTCCCTCCGCATCAAGCATAAAGACGGCATATTCCCGGATGCTCTCAAGGCACAGCCGGACGGAATCCGCGTGCTTCTGCAGAATTTTCCTGCTTTGAAGCAGAGCCGATGTGCGTTGCTTAGATAAATGATCAAAACTACCCATGCGCGTCACTCGGCTCTACATTGCTCCGGAGTCCGCTGGTTAGAGACAGGCTCCGGAGACCAGTGAGAGACAGACCATCATTTCTCATTAATCCTGCCTAATGCAAGAGGCAAGGTTATGAGCGGTCTGGAGGGCCGCTGGAGCGGTTAACGACCTGGTCGGCCAACCGGATCACTGGCGGTGCTACTTGGCTCCCGCCATTTTCTTCTGGAATTCTTCGGCCCGCCGTTTCAGCTCGTCCGGAGGAACGTCTTCAACGTGCGTGGCGATTCCCCATGAATTCCCGAATGGATCGAGTACTGCTGATCCACGATCACCGTAGAAAGCGTTTTCCGGTTCCCGAACCGAACTGGCGCCCAGTTTTAGTGCGCGCCGGTACGCGGCGTCGACATCTTCCACATACACATAGACCGAATTCGATTTAGCGGGCCACTGCGGCTGGGCGTCTCCTACCATGATCACTGAGTCACCAATTTCGAGCTCGGCATGCAAGATTTTGCCGCCAGGCCCATCCATCCGCATTCGGGTCTTGGCGTTGAACACGTGAGTCACGAAATCAATAAACTTTTGGGCGCCCTCGACAGAAAAACTGGGCGTAATCGCATGATAACCGTCAGGAATATGTCTGATTGCCATAGGTATGGATGCTTTTGGGTTCAGTTAGAGTATGTTCAAATGAACGCTTAGACCGCCCTAGCCAGGTTGTCAACCGGCAGATCTGTGGCGCGATCGAACTGCGCGCTGGTTTGTAGACCCTGATTGGTTACACTTTACCACCATCGAGATTCCCCCCGAACTGCTTATGAGCAAGCTGAGCAAACCGAAACTCCTGATCGATCCGCTGCCCCGAACGATGGAGATGATCTTTACTCCTGAGGCTCAGCGAAGATTGAATGAAATCGCTGAACTCAACGTCTTCCAAACCGACCGGATGCCGGCCGAAATGGTGGAGAAGTTTTTGCCCGAAACAGAGATTCTGATTGGCCAGACTGACTTACCGGGCGAGCGACTGGATCGAGCGCCTAGGTTGCGGGCCATCTTTAACGTCGAAGGTAATTTTTTGCCCAATGTGGATTATCACCGCTGTTTCGAGCGGGGGATCCGAGTACTCATTGCCAGTCCAGCGTTTGCCCTGAGCGTCGCCGAATCTGCTTTAGGATTAGGTCTCGATCTGGCGCGAGGCATAAGCTGGAATGACCGAGCTTTCAGGAGCGGCAAAGAAACTTATGGGCTGGATAGCAACCACGGCTATCGGCTGTTTGCCGGGATGAAGGTGGGAATCATCGGCTTCGGCGATTTAGGGCGAACTTTTCGCCCTCTGATCCAGCCTTTTAGGTGCCCGGTGAAAATATACGATCCGTGGCTGCCGGAGCGGGAGATCCGCCGTTATGACGCGGTTCCTGCCGGTCTCGAGGAGGTTTTGTCATGGGCCGACGCGATCTTTGTATTTGCCGGAGTTACCAACGAGAATCAGGGTTTTCTCGGTCGTGCCGAGCTTTCGTTAATTCGTCCGGGCGGCCTTTTCGTCCTGATGAGCAGGGCGGCGGTGGTTGATTTTGATGCTTTGACAGAAGCGGCAAAGTCCGGACGTGTCCGAGTGGCTACCGATGTATTTCCAGATGAGCCCTTGGATAAAAATCATCCGATCCGGGCGGTGGAAAAAACGGTCCTTTCGGCACACCGGTCCGGCGGTATGCCGGAAGCTTTTCTTGAGATTGGGGATATGGTGCTGAGCGATCTCGAGTTGCTTCTCCGCGGTTTACCGCCGGTGAGTTGCAAACCGGCTCAGCCCGAGACCGTGAGCCGTTTCCGCGGAAAACCGGTGGCAAAGTCGTAATCTGTGGGATTGAGCGAAAAAGAGTCGCAGTGTCAAAGCAGCATCTTGATCGCTTTACAGAGCTAACGAACCTGCCGGGGATCGTAGCGGCGAAGCCGCGGGTTCATCATAGGGGCCTCGTCCGCCGATGGTGGATTGAGAAACCGGTGACGCTCTAACTTGGCCCCCGGCAGCGAGGCTGCGATTCATTAAAGCAGACGTTAAAAACGGCTCCAGAGGAGCCAGATCTCTATCGATCTCGACGCCAAAAAAACGGACCAGCTCCGTAGGAGCGATATCTGCTTGGGAAGATTGGTAACCTTGGATGCACGGCCTTGGATGCCGCTCCCAGCGGAGCCGACTCCGCCACGGCTTCGTCGCTGGTGTCTAATTTTGGCAATTCTTCGGCGAATTGCCGTTGTACCCCGTTATAAATGGGAAGCGAGCGCTGTGCGGATCGTCGGGCCGAGCCAATGTCCGGCTGGTGACGTGGGCAGTCGCTATCATTACCACGACAGTTAGCCCGGTCGCATAAACAAACCCGGCGGTAATCGGAAAGGATCCCATGATGGTTCCCAAAAGGGCTACTCCGACCGTTCCGCCCACTTGCCGGGCCGAGTTAAGAACGCCGGAAGCAAGGCCGGCGGTTTCAGGACCGCTTGATACTAAAACTCCGGCGGTCATAGCAGGCATAATAGACCCCATCGAAACCCCTAATATCCCAAGCGCGAGAGCAACCGGCCAGAGAGCGGAAGTGAGAGTGCTGGCAAGTAGGAGCAGTGACCCGATCCCAGCCAGTGCGAATCCGAGAGAAATCCGTGAGCGCAAATAGGCGGCTCCGTTTTTCTGACTCAGTAGACGGCTGACGATGGTGGGGAAGAGAGTAAATGGGGTGATCAGTAGGCCGGCGCCTAATGCTCCCAGGGCTCTGGCCTTTTGGAGATAAATAGACTCCATAAAGAGGATGCCATACATGCTGAAGTTCAGAACGAAGCCCACGACAACACAAGTCGAAAAGGTCGGCTTCGAGAATAGGAAAGCGGGTAGGACAGGGTGATCGCTCCGACGTTCCAAGAAAACAAAGAGAGGAATCGTCAGCAGGAAAAAACCAATTGCACCAAGGGAGGCTCCATTGGTCCAGCCGCGGCGGCCGGCCTCAATGAGCCCGTAGGTGACTGCGAGTAACCCTGCCCCGAGAGTGATTTGGGCGGCCCAATCGATGCGCCGCGCTGATTCAAGCTTCGCCTCCTTTACCCAGAGATGGTTAAACCAGAGGGCTGCAATGCCCACTGGCACATTCAGCCAGAAAATGGTTCGCCAACCGAGCCAGGCGGTTAGTAGCCCGCCGAGCACTGGTCCGGCAGCGAAGCCCAAGCTGGCCGTATTGGCCCAGACGCTGACCGCGTGGCTCCGTGCTTCGGCATTTGGAAAGGTGTGTGACAGGATAGCCAGCGACGCGGGCAGCATAATGGCGGCTCCAAATCCCTGAGCGGCGCGCGCCATAATCAAGATAACTGGCGAAGGAGCAACCGCTGATAACAGTGAGGCACCGGTGAACAGAGCCAAACCAACCTGATAAGACCTTTTGACTCCCGCGCGGTCTCCCAGCGCGCCCGCCATCAGTAACAGGCTGGCGAATACCAGAGTATAACTGTTCACAACCCATTGCAGATCGCTGATGCTGTCACCGAACTCCTGTCCGAGTGCCGGGGTAGCTACATTCAAAGCCGTGGTATCGAGGAGCACCAGGAAAAATCCGAAGCAAACCGCAAAGAGCGCTCGGCGGCGTTGTTGCTGGACGTCTGGTACACCCAATGCGGAGAAGGTCTCCAGGCGGTGGCTCGCATCAATCATGGTGAGAAGTAAAATGGGACGCTGCATCTTTTGAAATGATTGTTTGCAATGAATAATATCTGAAATATTGATGAACTATGGATTTGGCGGACCTGAATATTTTCGCAACCATTGCTCGTTATGGCAGTATTACTAAGGCGGCG
>JAFAVN010000509.1 GCA_019242435.1 Verrucomicrobiota bacterium
CCGGCCAGGGCGACCACCAATTCCTGAAAGGGTTTTTCCGGCATTCTCTCCATTCGAGCGACTCCGCCGATTGGCAGTAACGTGATGTCCACCGTGGGAATGCCATACGCCTTAGCAGCAATTGCGTGACCGAGCTCATGTAAGAGAACACAAAGAAAAACGAGCACCCAGATCACGACGGCGCTGAACGCCCAGGTGGCGCCACCATGGAGCCCATAGAGGTACGCTATCCCTGCCAAGAGCAGAAAGAACGTTGAGTGGACGCGAATATCGATACCCGCCACTCGGGCGATTTTAAACGACCATCTCATTCTAGTTTCTAACCGTAATCTCGACGATAAGTTACGAAAATGCTAACGCGTCTACAGGTGCGCGTCACGCCGAACGCCCGGAAGGATGCAGTCGTCGCCTGCACGGCCGAAGAGATCCGCATCAAGCTCCGAGCCCCGGCGATTGAGGGCAAAGGCAACGCAGCCTTGCTCAATTTTCTTTCGGAGATAACCGGTGTACCTAGGCCCAAGATCACCATTCGCTTCGGTAGAAAGGCGAGGGTCAAGGTCATTGAAATAGAAGGACCACCAGCGGAAGAGATCTTGTCCCGCATCAAGTCAAAGATGGACGAGATACCTCATGTCAGAAGGGGATAGGAGGTGATTGGTGATTCGTGATCGGTGATCGGTATGAGTGACGCGGCGTGATGGAGTACTGCAAAGTTCGGCGATATAAATACGATTTGGACGTATCACCGGGTCTGCAGGTCCGCTGGGTTGCTCCCGGGAGCCGCCTGCTGGCAACCTGCAAAGTTGCTTTCCGACAAAGCGGCTCCCCTCCAGCGCGCTGGACACGCATACCAATCACTGATCACCAATCATCCCCCCTGCTCCCTTTGCGTCGAACTCAAAAAATGGTAGTTTCCGTGCTCTTCGCATGAACTACAAGGATACTCTCAACCTGCCTAAAACCGACTTCCCGATGAAGGCTAATCTGACCAGCCGGGAACCGGAGATTTTGGCGAAATGGGAGTCTGAAAACGTCTACCAACAGCTCCAGGAACAAAGAAAAGACGCGCCGTTATTCGTTCTCCATGACGGTCCGCCGTTTGCCAACGGCGATGTTCACATGGGAACCGCCCTGAATAAGGTTTTGAAAGACTTGATTGTTAAAAGCCGAGCCATGGCCGGATACCGGGCACCGTATGTTCCAGGTTGGGATTGCCACGGCTTGCCCATCGAGTTCAAAGTGGTGAAAGAGTCACAGGGTCTCTCGCCGCTTGAGGTGCGCGAACGATCGGAAAAATACGCGCGCAAATACATCGATATTCAACGCCGGCAGTTTCGCCGGCTTGGCATATTCGGCGATTGGGATAATCCGTATCTGACACTCGACCCGGCTTACGAGGCCGAAATCCTTCGTGTTTTTGCCCAGATTGTCGAGGATGGACTGGTCTATCAGAGCAAGAAGCCCGTTTATTGGAGTACCGGTGCACAAACGGCGTTAGCCGAAGCTGAGATTGAATACAAAGAACGGCGGGATCCGGCGATTTATGTAGCCTTTAATCTAGCGAGTGGCGAGTTCTCCGGACAGGCGTCGGTAGCGATCTGGACTACGACACCCTGGACTCTAGCGGCCAATCTGGCGGTGGCTGTGCACCCCGCGATCACTTACGTCGTTCAGAGATTTGAGCAGGCTGACCGATCCCAAAGCGCAACACTGCTTCTGGCCGAAAGCTTGATCCAAACCTTTGCGGAAACGACCGGCTGGAAACCCACTGGCGAGCCCCTGGCTAAATACCGCGGCGATCAAATCGAGGGTTGGAGTTACCGCCACCCGTTCCTCGACCGGCAAGGCAAAATTTATACAGCAGAATTTGTGACGCTGGACACCGGGACGGGCTGCGTCCATATCGCGCCTGGCCACGGTGAAGACGATTATCAGCTCGGACTGAAACACGGACTGCCGTTGCTCTCACCGGTTGATGATCACGGCCGATATACTGCGGAAGTCGGTATACCCGAATGGGTTGGCAAGTATGTCTTTGATGCAAACCGTGATGTGATCGCGTTACTCAAGTCGCGCCGCTTGCTTCTGGGCGAGCAGCACTACGATCATTCTTATCCGCATTGCTGGCGTTCAAAAACCCCCGTGGTATTTCGAGCGGTAGAACAATTTTTTATCCGCGTTGATGCTATTAAACCGCAGGCGTTAGCAGCGATCGATCAGGTAAAATGGGTGCCGGTCTGGGGCCGCAACCGGATTCATTCGACCGTTGAATCCAGACCGGACTGGTGCATCTCGCGTCAACGCAGTTGGGGCGTTCCGTTACCGGTATTTTATCAGGAACGTAAGCCGGTTCTGAACCCGGACTGGATCCGCCGGTTCGCTGACCTGGTAGCGAAGAAAGGAACGAACATCTGGTACGCCCTCAATGACCTCCAATTAGCCGAGGCGCTCCATTTACCGGCTGGATTGTCTCGCCGCAACGACACTCTTGATGTTTGGATCGATTCGGGAGTGAGCCATGAAGCGGTTCTGAAAACGCGCCCGGAACTGAACTGGCCGGCTGACGTCTATATCGAGGCAACAGATCAGCACCGGGGTTGGTTCCAGTCGTCGCTCATAACCAGCGTGGCGCTGTACGGTAAAGCCCCGTACCGCGAAGTGCTGACTCATGCATTTGTGATTGATATAGACAGCCGGCAGAAGCTGTCGAAATCCCAACAGGGCGGCTACGTCAAGCCAACGGAGGCCGAGTTCTTCATCAAAAAGTACGGTGCTGATCTCGTGCGCCTGTGGGTCGCTAGCGTCAATTTTGCAGATGAAGTCCCTTTTGGGGAGAAGCTGTTCGAACAACTGACTGATACCTATCGCAGAATCCGTAACACACTGCGGATCTTGTTAGGTAATCTTCACGATTACACTAATACTTCTGCAAATCGTCTCGAGTTTACTTTGATCGATCGCTGGATGCTCAGCCGTCTCGAAGACCTGGTGAAACAATGCCGGGAAGGCTACGAGCGATACGAGTTTCACAAAGTTTATTACGCAGTGAATCAGTTTTGTTCGGTCGACCTTAGCAGTCTATACATCGATATCACCAAGGACCGGATGTATTGCGATGCACCGGACAGCCCCCGCCGGCGAGCGACCCAGTTCGTCATGGACCGGGTGTTCGATCGGTTGACCAGGTTATTGGCGCCCGTCCTCGTCTTCAGTGCCGAAGAAGCGTGGAAACATTTCGGTAAAGAAGCATCGGTGCACTTGCAGCTATTTCCAGTTGTAGACCCCGCCCGAATCGATGCAGAAGCCGTTCGAGATGTCGAGGCTCTACTGCGCGCCCGCCACGTCGTATCTCATGCGTTGGAGGGTGCTCGCCAAGAGAAACTAATCGGCAACAATCTTGAAGCAAAAGTGCTCCTTTCTCTTCCTGCGGCCGATCGAGTGCATCAATTGAAGCAGGATGAGGTGGAGGAATTTCTGATTCTAAGCCATCTCGAGTTAATCGCGCAGGACGGCGATCCGGTTGCGACCGCTGTCAGAACTGATCGGCAACGCTGCGAACGCTGCTGGCGACACCGGCCGATGGTGGGAACGATCGCGCAGCACCCGACTCTATGCGATCGATGTGCCGAGGTGGTAGCCGGCTTGGCTGACGCAAAACAGGCGGTCTCTGGCATCGGCTCCTAACTGAAGCCTCAACGCATGAAGTTTCTCCTTCTGATTACTGTTCCGTTGATCCTGCTGGATCAACTTACGAAATGGTTAGTCCAGGTAAATATTCCGTACGGCGCCGAGGTGCCCGTCATTCCCGGGTTTTTCAGCCTGGTGCATGTCAGCAACACAGGTGCGGCTTTCAGTATTTTCCAAGGAAATAATCTGTTCTTTATCGGATTGGCAGTGACGGCCTTATTGGTGGTGCTTTTCTGGCTGGTGCGCGACGATTTGATCAAGAACCGAGAGCAAAAGCTCCACCTCGGGGCCAAAGTTGCGCTCTGTTTATTCGCAGCCGGTATTACCGGAAACTTGCTGGACCGAATCCTGAAGGGAAGTGTTGTCGACTTTCTTCACTTCTATATTCAGCAGTACGCCTGGCCGTCATTCAACGTAGCGGACAGTTGTATATGCATCGCTGCCGCGCTTTTTGCGTTGATGTCTTTTCGCCGGGCACAAGCAGCGCCGCAGAAGCTGCCATAAAATGGCCGGAATGGGGGTTTCAGTCTGCCGCGTCAAAAGACGCGATGAGGATCTCGCGTCGATAGGGCGAGGATCTCGGTCGGTAGGGCGAGGCTCCGGCTTGATCGCGATGTTCTCAAGGCTAGAGGAGCGCTTTTGATTGTTCGGGTGCTATCCGGGACATGCCGCCGAGCCGTGTCCCCACGATCGGCCCGTGCTATCGGCGGTCAAACCTAGCTACGCTGCTACAAGATCAGTTCCTCCCAGGGGTAGGTTACATCGGCGGCGACGGCTCGGCGGTCTGTCGAAACAATTGATTCGTTCTAGAAGTGACTGGAATACCCTGCAAAACGTTCCAGGCCTTAGCGGACGCCTCGCCCCACCCGTCATGGGGCCGCCGCACGCCCGTCTCACAGCAAACCCTACACTTCCCGACTCAGCTCCTCGATTTTGTCCGCGGGAATGGCCGGCTCTAACCGCCGCAGGAGCCTTAACGCTTCCGATCGATCACGAACTTCGCCCTCGAGTTGAGCGGTCTGAACGGCCTCAAGAATCTCGCCAAACCGCGGTCCGGGAGCGAGCCCGAGCGCGATCAGGTCATGTCCGGTCACCAAAGGAGGCGGAATGATCGGTTCATTCTCGAATGCCTTCTGCTTTTCAGTCAGCAGCTCGTACGTCTGCAGATCGCCGTGGCTGCCTAAGCAGTCCACTCGATGTAATTCCAGCTCCAAAGGAAAATTCTCGCGCCCCATAAATCGGCGCAGTTTAGCAGGGCGCATACTGGGTGCGTCTTTGAACACCATGTGGTTCCTAATAGCTTCGACCACCGTGGCGATCTGTTCGTTCGAAAACCGAAGCCGGGTCATCACTTCCTTAGCCATGGTGGCGCCCACTTGGTCATGACCATTGAAACGGATCCTTTGATCCACAGCATCGTAACTTTTGGTAACCGGTTTGCCGATGTCGTGCAGCAGAACGGAGAATGCCAACTCCGGAGAAGCATCCGGGGACAATAGGCTCAGCATCAGCCGAGTATGAATGTAAACGTCACCTTCGGGATGAAACTGGGGTGGTTGCTCACATCCATGAAGATCGGTCACTTCTGGTAAGACCACCTGCAGCAGTCCACTTTGATCCAGCAGATCGAGGCCTCTGAGCCGGTGCGGATCGGCAAAGATTTTGACGAGCTCGTCTCGAACCCGTTCGGCACTGACGGTTTTGATTTGGCAGGCGTTTTGGCGCACCGCTTGCCAAGTTGCTTTCTCAATCTCGAAATCGAGAGACGCAGCGAACCTCACCGCTCGCAACAGCCGCAAGTGATCTTCGGAAAATCTGGCAGTGGGATCTCCGATGGCCCGAATCAGCCGATGTTCGAGATCCAATTTACCGCCGATAAAGTCCACGACCTTATCTTCAACCGGATCGTAAAACATGCCGTTTATAGTGAAGTCCCGTCTCTTCGCGTCTTCCTCCGGAGAGGAGAAAGTCACGGACACAGGACGGCGGCCGTCCAGATATACGCCGTCGGAACGGAAGGTCGCTACCTCAAATTCAAAGCTTCCCTCCAGCACACGAAGGACTCCAAACTTGGCGCCCACTGCCACTGTCCTGGGGAAAAGGCTCTGCACCTGTTCCGGGTCTGCGTCGGTAGCAATATCCACGTCTTTAGGTTCCTTGCCCAGAAGAGCGTCCCGCACGCAGCCGCCGGCGAAATAGGCAACAAAACCGCTTTCACGCAGGCGACGCACCAGTTTAGTCGCAACGACGGAAAGCGAGTCGGATAGCAGCATTAAACAGCGTCGGCAACTGCGGAACTTCCGTCAAGCAGTAGTAGATCCGCTTGAGCAGCTCGCAGCGCAGCCACCGGAGAGAGTTGTAATTCCAGGTAAGCGTGGGCCAGAGCAGCTTGCTGTTCTTCTTTAGTTAGGTGAAACGTTTGACTCTCCAACTCCATATTCTCGATTGTTATTACATCGCCAGAGTTCTACGGTTTCACACGAAAAACCCACCGCGAACCTGGCGGTGGGTTAAGATCTTCGCGACCTCGGATTAAGTACCCTACCGCCTGAGCAGCCAGGCAAGGCGCACTGCATCGATACGGCTGCACATATTTACACGCGGCCAGCATCGATTCTTAATCTTGGGGAGATTCACGGACATCGCTGTACCAATACAATCCGGCATTGGTATCTGCAATCGAAATTCTTGTGACGATATTGTGACAGGTCAAAAGTGGACATTCAGCAGGCAGCGCCTATGTCGTGCGCGTCCAACTGGAAAAGGTGACATCCGATGCTGGGGCTCTGAGAGGCAGTTCGGACCTTATCTCAACGCCGTCTGAAGATTTCGGATTCCGGATTGCCCTTCGGGACACCACGAAATAGCATCGCTCTCTTGCTCAAAGGCGCGCAGTTTTCTGAATCAACGAGGCGTCGATTAAGAGATTTTTGAGACATGGAACATCATTCAGCAGCGAAGCCAACGCATCGAGCGAGACGTACCGTCAGCGTTCGGCTACAGAACCTGGAACGTCTCGAACGCGCCGTCCGAGAATTCGGCTTCAGAGACCGTACCCATTTTTTCCAGATGTGCGCCGATGCTTTGATTCGGGCGCATAACGAAAGCGAACGCTTGGATTGGCCGCCGCGATTCGCCACCCGGAAGGAAACCGAACCTCGCTGAGACCCGGACCCCCATCGATTCGATGAGCTAAGCGGCTAACCGCACTGCGCCTTATGCCTGAGCCAATGATCACAAATGACCAGCCACGCCATTGCTTCCACAATCGGTATGGCTCGCGGCAACACACACGGATCATGACGGCCGCGCGCCGCTAATTCCACGGATTCGCCTTCGACGTTGACTGTAGCTTGCGGCCGTAAAATCGTGGCCGTCGGTTTAAAGGCAACTCTAAAGAGGATGTCTTCGCCGTTGCTAATACCGCCCTGAATGCCGCCGGAGTGATTCGACTTTGTGCGTACCCGGCCTTCCCGCGTTTCAAACGGATCATTATGCTCAGCGCCGGTCATACGAGTTCCCGCAAAACCGGATCCGAACTCGATCCCTTTGGCTGCCGGCAGACTTAAGAGTCCTTTCGCCAAGTCCGCTTCCAACTTATCGAAGACCGGCTCTCCCAGGCCAAGGGGTACCCCACGGATCACGCATTCGATAACTCCGCCCACCGAGTTACCCTCTTTCCGCATAGTCTTAATAAGTTCGATCATCTTCTCGGCAGCGTCTGGTTGGGGGCAGCGAACAATCGAACGCTCCACCTCAGCGGCGGTAACCGTCGAAGGATCTATCTCGGCCTCGATAGCATGTATTCGCCGGACATAGGCGACGAGTTCGATGTGTGGGATTGACTGGGCCAGAACCTTTTTCGCAACTGCAGCCGCCGCTACCCTTCCGATCGTCTCGCGGGCCGAAGCGCGACCGCCGCCCTGCCAATTCCGGATACCGTACTTAGCCTGATAAGTGAAATCCGCGTGTGACGGCCGGTAAACGGTCTCCATCTCGGCATATGCTTCAGGCCGCGCGTCCTCATTCCGAACAATAATGGAGATCGGTGTTCCCAAGGTTTTACCTTGGAACACACCGGACAGTATTTCGCATCGATCAGCTTCCTTTCGCGGGGTTACAATCTCGCTCTGGCCGGGACGTCTGCGATCCAGTTGCTCCTGGATGTCTTCCAGTGACAGGCCGACCTGTGGCGGACAGCCGTCAATCACCACACCGACTCCACCGCCATGGGATTCGCCCCAAGTAGATATCCGAAATAGAACACCAAACTGAGAAGACATTCTTGTTAAAAAATAAGCGCTTATACGATAGCTGCTTATCAGCTGTAGGAAATCGAGAAGTGGGCCGCAGACCCCATAGAAGTTTTTTACAGAAGATAACAAACACAGACTAAGGCAAAATAGGCGTTCGGCCAAGAATGACTTTCTCGCCAGATGACCCTTCTTCGCCTTCTGGCTAAAATCGATATTGGATCTTCTGCAAAAGTCCGTGCGCGGTAACGCGCCGTGCCTGGTGTTTCCGGCAGACGCAATGAAAAACACCATCCAGAGCGACTCACTTTGCACCTTTTTACCGCTTCGTTCTCTTCGGTATCAACACGCGATTGCACGCGTCCGTCCGATCCCGCTATCTTCACGCCCGTGAATGTCCACCACCTCGAGCTTTTCTTCTACGTAGCGAAACACGGCGGAATCAGCTCAGCAGTGAGGCACATGCCGTACGGGATTCAACAGCCAGCCGTTAGCGGTCAGATTCTCCAGCTTGAAGAATATCTCGGTCAAAAGCTATTTCACAGGCGGCCCTTTGCATTGACTCCAGCTGGAGATCGGCTGTTCCGGTTTATTCAGCCGTTTTTCGAAAACCTGGAAGCTATTTCCCAAGAATTGCGAGGCCAGGGAAACAAGAAGCTCCGGATGGCAGCCTCGACCGCTCTCCTGCGAGAATATGGGCCAAAGCTGCTGAATCGTGTGCGGGAACACATTCCCGATTTAAAGCTGATCTTGCATGAGGCAGACCAGGCGATGGCGGAAAACTATCTGTTGGCCCAGGAAATCGATTTGGCGGTTACCGAGCTTTACACCAGCCCTGCCAGCGGTATTCGGTCCGAAGTACTGATCGAACTGCCGCTAGTTTTTCTGGTTCAATCCCAGACGAAGCTGAAAAAAGCCAAAGACGTATTTGACCAACGCCCGCAGCCACTCATCTCCGTGCCGGCGACATCGGCCCTATTTCGATCGTTCCAAGATGGCTTGCGTAAAAAAAGTATCGATTGGGAAATCACAATCGAGCTCTCAACGCTGGAAATGATCCAGACCTATGCGGAGTCTGGATACGGTATCGGATTATCGGTACGCGCTCCCGGTCTTAAGTTCGGGCCGGGATTAAGAGCAATCGAACTCGACGAATTTCCACGGTTGCGAATAGCGGCTTTGTGGCAGGAGCCGCTGAGCGTGGTCCCAGCCCGTTTTCTCGAAGAAATCCGGAAGCAGGCACGCCGCACCCAACAAACCTCCTGACATAACGTTGTCAATGCCGTTTCTATGCTGCCGAGGCGACGTTACGGGTGCTGGCTAGCGAAGGCATCCGAGCAGAGCCAGAAATGATTGTTGCGCGTTAGAACGTTTGCGACGTGTGTAAACAAAACTGACCCGGAAAAAACCTGATATTATGTCCACTTTGACAGCTCCATCGATAACTGTGCCGGATAAATTTCCTCCGTTCAGTCTGCAGCGTTTGCTAAGGACAGTCTTTCACCCTAAGACTGGCGAGAGGGTCGCTATCCTCATCGACCTCGAAGATCCGGCAGAGGTCAAGGATTTCGCGTTTTTGAAAAACCCCGATTTGAGCATTCAAAGACACGCATACGAAGTCTTTTACCAGGGGCTCAAAAATCATGGCTTGGCAGAACTGGGCCTCACCCGCGGCGACCTATTCGCCTACCAGATCACTGGCGGAAGCAATCTTGATCTCCCAGATCGGGCAGTGACCCCGGAAGGAAAAGAAGTCAGCTTGGAAAAAGATGTTTATCCTAACTATGACCTCATCCTTTGTGTATCGACCTACTCGGCTACGGCGCCGCTAACGGCGTTCGCGAAAAAGTATGGATTTCGCGGAGCGACTCTGCACGGGCTGAACCAGATCATTCTTAATAGCGGCTTGGCGGTTGATTACGATGAAGTCAGCAAAAACGCCGAGAAACTCCGCCTGGGTATGACTAAAGCAGATTGGGTAGAAATCGATTTCGTTTGCAACGGGCACAAATCAACTCTGCACCTCGACTTGGGACAGCAAGAGGCGCAGAAGAGCCATGGGCTTTGTCGAGGCGGGCCAGACATTGCCAACTTGCCGGCCGGTGAAATTTACTTCGTGCCAGTCAGCGCATCCGGAGAATTCCCGCACAAATACGAGGACGGCACGCTCGCGTTGATGACCGTCAGAGAAGGCCGGATTGTCAAGGTCAATTTGATTCGCGGCAATCCCAAAACGGTAGAGGAGCACAAGAACAAATTGAGCTCCGACCCGGTAACCGGTGAATTGGGCGAGCTCGGTTTCGGTACTCAGCCATTGCCGGTGTCCGGGCGAGATATCCAAGACGAGAAAGTTCTGGGCACGCTGCACGTAGCAACGGGCCGGAGCGACCACTTGGGGGGCCATTTGACCCCCGACAAATTTGCGAATCGGAAGAACGCCACGCACGATGATATCCTCTTCGCCCCACACAAAACGCCGGAGATCGAGATCCCACAGGTTCGTATGCACCGGAACCAAAAGACGGAGATCCTGATCGAGAACTTCGTTCCGGCGCCCTATATGGCCGGACTTTTGGCGTCCTAAGGGGATGTGAACCGCGAGCCAACAACGCCGGCAAACATCTATGAAACGGAGGCTCTGCTGCAGCAGTACCTTCTGTTTCATTACGGAACCGCCGAGGATCAACTGCCCTACTGGTTTGGGCCTCACGAGGCTCTGTTTTACCCGGTCAGATGTGTCTCCGAGTTCCTGCCGCGGCTCGGGTCCGTTTCACGCGCTCTCGATCTCGGATGCGCCGTGGGCAGAGCATCATTCGAACTGAGCAGATGGGCAGATAGCGTCGTAGGTATCGACCTGTCACAACGGTTCATAGAGGCTGCGGAACTGATTCAGCAAACCGGCCGAATCGATATCAGGATCTTAGAAGAAGGTTCGCGTTTCAGTTCCGTCACCCGCTATTTAGATAAAGAGCTCAAACGTTTTAGATGTAGATTTCAGGCGACAGACGCTCTAAGTCTGTCGCCCGATTTCGGCAATTTCGACCTAGTGTTGGCAGCAAACCTACTGGATCGTGTGCCGGATCCGGTTCGATTGTTAGCAGAATTGAAACGGTTGGTCGCGCCGGGTGGCTACGTGATTCTGGCTTCGCCTTACACCTGGCTGGAAGAATTCACATCTCGCCGGAAGTGGCTGTCCTCGCCCGACCAACCAACCTTAAACATGATCCAAAGCTACCTTGAACCGGAACTAACGCTGGTCGAGACGAAGGATCTATCGTTCCTGATCCGTGAACATGCGCGTAAGTTCCAATGGAGCGTGGCGCAGGTGAGCGTGTGGAAGAGAGGCATGTGAAGGCGATACTCCTAACTTTCACTCCCATTCCGAAGGACTTCACGGTCATCTGCTGTTGAAAATCTCCAAAAGTGATAGATTGCGATGCGCGACCATTAGCGATGGCGGCACGCTGCGATCGTGTTTGCATTCAAAAAACAATCCGCGGACTGGCAAACAAATGTCACCCGGTCAGAAACAGAGTACGCTCAAAATGGTCTGGTATGCGAGCTACGGCTCGAATCTGAAGCGCGAGCGCTTCATGTATTATATCAAGGGCGGTGCTCCGGTAGAGAGCACGAGCGCCAGACCGTACCTGGGATGCAGAAACAAAAGTGAACCCATGGAATCCCGACCAATATCGCTCAATTATGAGCTTTATTTTTCGGGTCGATCTAGAACCTGGGGAAACGGCGGCGTCGCCTTTATTCGCGAAAACCAATCACGAGGCCCAACCCTGGGCCGGATTTACCTGATTACTGACGAGCAGTTCAATGACCTGGTGATGCAGGAAAATTCCAAAACACCCGACGGCAGCCGAGTCGTTCCTCCGTTTGAACAGCTAGTTAGCCAACAGGAATGGCGCTTGTGTAACAGTTTTTGGTACGGAAAACTGCTGAATATTGGATGGGAAGGGTTTTATCCGATCCTCACCTTCACAACTACCCGCACCGATCTGCAGCGTTCAACCGCACCCAGTGAGCAGTACGTGAAGGTAATAGCGTCCGGCATCAAGGAAACACATCCTGAGATCAGGGATGCCGATATAGTCGCATACTTGTCGCGGGCTGATGGAATTCACGGCACGATTGGTCTACCGCAAATCCGAGCTTGGGTAGCAGCTGCATAAATCGGTGCAGCGGCTATTTTAAGGACCGCCGGCTGAGCACGGGAAATCATTGGACTCCAGCTCTTCTGTGACAACGGTGAAAGTTTCAAGATTGCTCTTCCCGAATGCCATGGTGATAGGAACATCGGCTGCGTCACGCCCGCGACCGACCAGAATGCGGCCAATCCGCCGGCAATTGTGCCGCGGGTCAAAGGTGTGCCATTTGCCGCCGATATATGCCTCAAACCAGGCGCTAAAATCCATGGGGTAGGGCTGGGGAGGAATTCCGATGTCCCCGAGGTAACCCGTTGCGTAGCGAGCTGGGATATTCATACAGCGGCAAAGCGTTATTGCTAGATGCGTGAAGTCGCGGCAGACGCCAACCCGTTCGTGGAAAGCAGCCAAAGCCGTGCGGGTAGCGCTAGCTTGTCCGTAATCAAACTCCAGATGGTCGTGAACAAAGTCACAAACGGCCTGAACACGTCCCCATCCCTCCGGAACCTTACTGAAGTTATTCCAGGCGAATTCGAGTAATTCGCTATCGACTTCGCAGTATCGACTCGGAAGAAGAAATGCCAGCGTTTCAGACGGCAGATCGTTGACACTGTGCAAACGAGCCTCCGGCAGGTAAATATCCAGTTCGCCTGGGTCACGGACTATTGCGTCATTCAGAAAATGGACGACACCTGCAGGCGCGGTGACTTGACCGCAAAGATTGCCGAATAGATCGAGATATTCCTTGAAGGGAAGCGCTGGCTCGATCCGAAAGTTTTCTGCTCCGATGAGGCTATCCCTACGAGAGCGGTGAACCCGCAGAACATAAAGAATAGTAGTAGGAAAAAAAAGACGGAGCCCGATATCGAAGCCAATTTTGATAACCATGAAAAGATCCCAAAGATATCTTGGAAATCCCGAGGTGGATACCTTAAAAAAGTAAACGAAGGAGCTTCCCCTTTCAAGAAGGTTGAGTTGGGTAGTAGGGATAATTTGACTTCAAATCTAAATAGGCTTCTCTCTGCATTTCTTGTCCGGGCGGAGTCGTCCTGATCGTCGTAAAATAGAAGTGCCACGAAAATGAATGGAGTTACGAATCCCATCGAAACTGGGAAGCGGGTTTCCCAGGAACAGCCTGTCGAAGTGTCCCGGCTTACCGAGCATCTTTTCCGGCACGAAGCGGGAAAGCTGGTATCCGTCCTTACTGGGATTTTTGGGATCGACCGCCTGCAACTGGCGGAAGACGTGGTACAAGAGGCTTTGATCCGGGCTATGCAGACCTGGCCCTATTACGGGATTCCCAAGAATCCGGCAGCCTGGCTTACGCAGACTGCGAAAAATTTGGCACTGGACCTGATTCGGCGAGAGAAGCTTTTCCGTGACAAGCAAGCCCAGATCACGATTACCTTCGAGCAATGGTCTCCGGACTCGGGCGCCGAACCGTCGGCAGCCTTTGAGAGCGAGATTAAGGATGATCGTCTCCGGCTCATGTTCGTATGTTGTCACCCGCTTCTGCCAGCGGAAGCTCAGACAGCGCTCGCATTGAAGACGCTCTGCGGATTCAGCCCCGCAGAAATCGCGAAGGCCTTCCTCACCACTGAAGCGGCCATCACGAAACGATTGACACGAGCCAAACAACGAATTCGAGAACTGGGCATCGCTTTCGAGATTCCAACCGGTGAAGAGTTCTCAGTTCGTTTAGACGTCGTGTTGCAGACTTTATATCTGCTTTTCAATGAAGGTTACAAGGCGTCAAGCGGTCCAAAACTGATTCGGGAAGAAATCTGTCAGGAGGCCATCAGGTTGGCCACGGTCCTGGCCGAACATCCGGCGGGAAACTTGCCGCAGACGCACGCATTGCTGGCGCTGATGCTGCTCAACGGAGCTCGTTTGCGGACGCGGGTTGATGTGGAGGGAAACATTCTTCGATTGCAAGAACAGGACCGAGCACATTGGGATCGGGCGATGATCGCACGCGGCATGTTTTATCTCGTGCAATCGGCTGCGGGCGAAGAAATTAGTCACTACCATTTTCAGGCCGCCATTGCCGCCTGCCATGCTAGCGCTGAAGATTACAAATCTACGGACTGGGCTAAAATCCTCTCGCTATACGATCAACTTATTGAAATTGACGATTCGCCGGTGGTAGCGCTAAACCGGGCGGTTGCGGTTGCCAACGTGCAAGGTCCCAAAGCGGGCGTCGAAGCTCTGGAAGCGATCCAAAACCGAGGAAAATTGAGCTCGTATCATTTGTTATATGCGATCCGCGCCGAGCTGGAGATTCGGCTTAATCATCGCAAGACAGCCGCCGAGTTCTTTCGGAAAGCGCTGGAGCTGGCGGAGACCAAGTCTGAGCGTACCTTTCTTACAAAAAGGCTGAAGGCATGTGAAGGGAGCGCTATTTAGCTTCAGCATACCAGGCGTCCAAACGCGAGGCACCGGTTAGGGCGAGGCTCTCGCGCGGCCGGGTTACGCCCTCAGGGTTAGGCGAGCAGTCCAGAATCCTAAGGACCCTACGCCGAAGAGCCGCCGAGCGCTGCTTCTGTCGATTCCGGATCGCTACCGCTAGAGAGCT
>JAFAVN010000527.1 GCA_019242435.1 Verrucomicrobiota bacterium
CCAGCTCAACGTGCCTACCATCGCATGGCTGCGAGATCCGCAGAGCTTTTCGCAGTCTGCCTGATTTGCTGGGCGGCTTCACTCCCGTTTTCCGTTTTCTATTTTCATCGGATCTCGCTCAACAACGTAATAGCCAACTTTTTAGCGGTGCCGATTGGCACCTGGATCTTGTTCACCGCCTTGGCATCGATTCTGATCTGCCCGATTTCGAGTTGGGCCAGTGTCTGCCTGAATAACAGTAACTGGCTCTTAGGCCATTTCTTCTTGGCAGTCGTGAACGGAGTCGCTGCCATCCCCGGGCAGACTATGAATGTCTCTTTAGCAGCTTGGTCGTCCAACGCCAAAGTGGTTCTGCTCGCTTCCGGTCGGTCTGAGATAGTTTATTTTCACACGGGTTCGCTCAACGGGCTCTTGAACCCCGGTAGCCCGAGCAAGTACCGCCGAATTACCGAGCCATTTCTGCGGAGTCAAGGGGTGAATGAATTACAATTCCTGGGCTGGTCAAAGCCCGACGGCGACCATTCTGGTTCCGCGACCGAAATGTTGAGACATTTTCCGATCAGGATGAACGTTAGTACCTGCCAGCAATCTGACCAGCATTTGCTTACCAGACCATCGGCCGGACAGCCAAACCTTTCGGCATCCGAATCTATCAGGATCAATCGACAAAATATCAGCGCCACATTCATGTTGGCACGACCCGATTCGTGGCCGCCGATCTTCGGCTGCGAGATCGGGCCTTTCCAGTTTCTTTTTCTCGGCGGGAATCACCAACAGGATGCCAGGCAGCCAAGCCAAACGGTGGATGTCATCTTCGCATCTAGTCCCCGCCAAATTTCTTCCGCCGAGCTACTCAGAAGATTTCATCCTCGAGCAATTCTTTATGGTCAGGGAAAATCCGGAGACAAAAAGGCCCTTGCCGGTCGGATTACTCCAATCTGGTTTCTCGCCGAGAAAGGGGCAGTGACTCTAACCCTGCGCAAACAATCACTCGAGCTATGCAGTTACTTGGGCGACCGGCTCACCTTGCCAAGTCGAAGTCGATAAATCGGCAAACTCTGAGCCATAAACTCAGTCTCGAAATCGGTTGCCGGATATTCGTCTTCCCAGGGTATTTGCGTAAACAGACAATCAACCGACGCGATGGCCTTTTCGATCTGATGAAAATACTCGATATGATCAGTCTTGACCCAGAGTTCGCCATCCGGGATCAGAGCATTGGCGATGGCTCGAAGGAAAGCATCATTTACTAAGCGCCGGCTATGATGCCGTCGCTTGGGCCAGGGATCTGGAAACGAGAGATGGAACCGAGTGACTGAGCTTGGAGACAGAAGGTAACGGACTGCATAATCGATCTCCAAACGAGTGACTCGGACGTTCGCTAGATTCAAGCGGCACGCTTTCCTCCGTGCTTTTCGAACCCGGCCTAGGAGCCGCTCGATTCCGAGAAAATTTCGGTTCGGGAACCGGGCGCCGGCATCTATCAGAAATTTGCCGGAGCCTGAGCCCAAATCTACCTCGATCGGGAAGTCGTTCTCAAAAATCTCACAAAAAACCAGTGGCTGACAAAGATCAGGCGGGAAGACCTCGTATTTTGCTTCTTCAGTTAGTTCAGTCGTTATGGCGTCCATTGGGCCCGGTCTGGATTGTAGGTGATTCGTGATTAGTGGTTCGGTTCTGGTTTATCTGGCTTTCGTTGCTCGGATGTAGCGGCGACTGTCCGATCAGATCGAAGGTTGAACAAGTTCAAAAATGGGCGCGAATTCGTGAGTCAAGGTCAAGAAGTGTGACCGGCGCCAGCGGGCCAGGACGAGACCCCAGCACAATCCAGAGACGCAATCAGGGTTAATCCGCTACAAACGGGTTATGCTGCCGCTCGTTTGCCACCGTCGTCATGGGTCCATGCCCCGGGCAAATGATCGTGTCGTCCGGCAGGGTCAGCAATTTCTCGCGATTGTTTTTGATCGCTAACGGATAGGCGCTGGGGGCTCCTCCCATGGAACCCGCAAAAAGCGAGTCACCAACGACAGCCACAGTTCTGGAGAGCCCATGGACCACATATGAGGTGCCGCCCGGTGAATGGCCGTTCGTCAGCCTCGCTTCGATCTGAAGAGCGCCGATGGTAAAGCGGTCTCCCTCTTGAACGTTTTTGGCGCCGGGGATCGGTTCGCCGGCAGGCGCATAGACTCGAGCTCGAGCCCCGGTTCTTGAAACAATCTCTTCTAAACCCGCGACATGGTCCTCGTGAGTGTGAGTAATGAAAATCGACTGGAGACTGAGACCGTGCCTATCTATGATGGCGGCCAACGTTGCCGGCTCGATTCCGGCATCAAAAAGAGCCGCGACTCGCGAGGACGTATCCCACAAAACGTAAGTATTCACGGTCATGCCTAGTAGATCAGTGTTGATCTGTTCCAGGCCGTCCAGCGCTATTGTGTCCGGTTTCCAGTTTCGTTGAAATGATTCCCAAAGCGGCTCCGGTTTTAGCCCAAGAGCAGTGGCCAAAACACTGACCTCGTTGCGCGTACCGGAACCGTTTCGCAGTCGGGCGACTGCCGGCATATCGATGTCGGCTCTAGTAACTAATTCGTGATCGGACAGCTTAAGTCCACGTTGAGCTTTGCCGATTATATCTTCAAATAGGTCTTCAAGCGGGACGCTCATGATCGGTAATCACTAATCAGTAATCACTAATCAGTAATCGCTAATCAGTAATCAGTAAAGGAAGCGCTCTCTTTACTGATCACTACCGCCTTTCTGCAGTGTCCATACTTCACCATCGTTTACCCGCTTAATCACCACTTGCGTCGGTCGAATATCCAAAACGCGATACCTCTGGCTCGGCTGGTCCGGCAGTGAAAAATCGTGGTCCAATTCGACCTTGATGCGTTGGCCAGTGGAATTCAAGAGAAGGACTACATAGGCACCATGTTCTCGGGTCGGAATTCCCTTGACCAAGGAAATCGTCTGACCGGTTCGTTCATGTCGTAATTTGACGAGCGAGGCATCAACCAGATTGCCATCTTTATCGTCCACATTCCGAGCTTGAATATCGACCACTCGGTAGCTCATCCCTTTGAGCTGATCACCCACTGTCACCGTATAGGTGGACCCGTCGGCATCTTTGATGACGGCTTTGTTTCCCTGAACCTCGGCCAATGTCACTGGCAAAAACGCTTCTTGAACTTCCTCAACGCTAATCTTTTGAGCCATCGAAGTGCTACCGATTGTCGCTGGCTGTTGCTGCCGGGGGGATCCGGAGGAAGCGGCACCTTCCGGTGGCGGCATTTGCAAAATATCAGCATCGGAGATGGCACTAGGAGAAGGTTGAGGACTTCCGGTAGGGGAAGCCGCTGCTACTGCCGTGGCGCTCGGGGTGGGCGCCGGAGCTTTACTGAGCAACTCGGCGATCTCACTGAACCCCTTAGCGGCAGCGACAGTTTTCGGTGTCTCACCTGCCCGATCGGTAAGGGAAGGATCGGCACCCGCCGCCAGTAGTGCCTGCACGAGTTCTTTGTTCCCTTTACCGGAGGCCAGTATCAACGGTGTGCGCCCGTCGCTCGCGCGCGTGTCCACTTCAGCCCCGTTATCCAGCAAAGTTTTCACCGCGTCTTTGCGCTCCATCAGGGTGGCAACTAACAAGGCTCGGTCGAGTTCGAGCTTCGATTGTGCAGCCAATAACGCGATGCACTTGGCGTGACCTTGGTAGGCCGCCTTCAGGACGGCCGTCCATCCACTGTTATCCTGGTGGTTAGGATCTGCGCCTCGGCTAAGGAGCAATTTCACGATCTCCGGTTGGTTATTTTGGGCCGCTACCATCAAAGGGGTGGCCCCATCCCGTCCCGCCACATTTGGATTCGCTTTATTATCGAGAAGAAATTTGACAATGTCTGCCCGTCCGCGCTCCGCCGCCGCCATTAGCGCTGTGTTATTGGCACTGTTCGGCGCATTGGGATCAAAACCGGCTTGAAGAAACAAGGTCAGCGCTTTCTGATCGCCCTCAGCCGCACAACGAACAAAATCATCGGCGTTAAATTGGAGATTAAGGGTCGAAAGCTGCTTAATGAGATCTTCCTTTGACTTGCTGCAGCCGAAACAAGGCAAGATAAGGAGAAGAGCAAGCAAACGAAAAAAAGACGACCACCTTGCCCGCAGAGCGTTGCTCTGTCCTAGTGCCTTTCGCTGCCGTCGTTTCCTTTTGTCAGAAGGACCGTTCCCAGCGTTCTCGCTGGTGATCGCTGGTTCTCGCTCGTTCAAACTCAGCCTACCGGAATACTGCCTGGGCGCCATCTTTTCCGATTTGGCGACGTACCCGGAAAATATGAGCCGGGCGAGAGTTTGGATCGAGCATGACAAAATTGCGCCGACTCCGCCAAATGAATCGTTCACCGGTTAGTAAATCCTCCACTTGGTAGATGTCGTTTTCTCCAATCCCAAATCGATCGATTGGTACATAAGCAAAACCACTCTGCGTATTGAAAGGATCCAAAGACACCGCTACCAGGATAATGTTATCCAGGCTTGGAGTTGCCTTCGAATAAAACAAAATCTGGTCGTTTTCGACAGTATTGAATTCTAAGTTCTCGTAGATCTGCAAGGCGCGATTTTCTTTCCTGATCCGGTTGAGCTGCGTCAGGTATGCCTTGATGTTGCCGGGTGCGTCCCAGTCGCGTTCTTTGAACTGGTACTTTTCCGAGTTGAGGTATTCTTCCCGGCCCGGGATCGGAACATTCTCGCACAGCTCGAATCCGCTGTAGATGCCATACACTGTGGTCAGCGTCGTAGCCAAGATCGCCCGAATCAAGAATGCCGGTCGTCCCCCTGTCTGCAGAAAGAACGGTAAAATATCCGGCGTGTTCGTGAAAAAATTCCCTCGGAAATAGTACTTCATTTCCGTTTGGGTAAGCTCGGTCAAATATTCAGTGAGCTCGTATTTTGTACTCCGCCAAGTGAAATAGGTGTAAGACTGGGTAAAACCACATTTGGCAAGCACCTTCATCATCTTCGGCCGGGTAAATGCCTCGGACAAGAAAATGACATCCGGATACTCAGCCCGAATCTCGCTGATCAGCCACTCCCAGAAGGCCACCGGCTTGGTGTGGGGATTGTCGACCCGGAAGATCCGAACTCCGTGTTCGATCCAGAAGAGAATGATGGACCTCATTTCCTCCCAGAGCTCTCTCCAGTTCGGATTATGAAAGTTTAGGGGGTAAACGTCTTCGTATTTCTTAGGCGGGTTTTCGGCATACTTGATTGTGCCATCGGGGCGATGGTAGAACCACTCAGGATGTTCTTTGACGTAGGGATGATCCGGCGAGCAATTGATCGCGAAATCGAGTGCCACCTCCATCCCACGAGCCCGGATTTCTTTCACTAACCAGTCGAAGTCCTCCAGAGTACCTAGCTCCGGTTCAACCGCTTTGTGTCCGCCCAACTGGCTGCCGATCGCATAGGGGACGCCGGGATCATTTGCCTCGGCCGTCACCGAGTTGTTCTTACCTTTTCGTTTGGTGAATCCGATTGGATGAATGGGAGGAAAATAAACTACATCGAACCCCATCGCTTTCGCGTCATCCACTCTCGGCAAACAATCGCGGAACTTCGAGCCCCTTTCACCCAGGCCCTGAGCAGACCGAGGAAAAAATTCGTACCAGGCAGCAAACAGCGCTTCCGGGCGGTCAACAATGACTTTCTGGTACGGGGAAAACTCGGTGCTCAAGCTTCGATCCGGCCATGCTGCCATCAGCCCGTTTAATTCTGCGTCCTTGGCAATAGCCATACCGATAGC
>JAFAVN010000085.1 GCA_019242435.1 Verrucomicrobiota bacterium
ATTCCAACGGAGAAGTGCCTTTTTGATAGACGGACGGATCTGCTGATTCCGGCGAATTAAGCTGGTACACGATATCGATTGCCTGGGCTGCCATCCCCAGTTGCGACATAAACGAGTAATAAGCGATCACCTGCTCCTGCTGCATTCCGGCCTTGGCAATCAGGTCGTAAAGCTGCACGCCGAGCATGATCTTTCGATCCTGACTCAGCTCTTCAGCCAGACGCTTGGCCATCGAGGAAAGGTCTTGAGGCTCGCGAAGCGCTCTTTGAAATAGCGTCCGAAGCTCCGAATAGATCGCTTCCGGGTAATCGTATCGTAGAAAACCCAAACTCGAATCGATCTCTTCTTCCAGAATGCGGCCGTCGATTTTTGAGAACCCCGCCAGGACCTGGATCAGCAGGGGAAGCAAGTTGCGGCTCTCGGGCTTGGCTCTTCTCCTTCGTTTCCGAGACAGCTTCCGCAAAGTATGCGCCGCCAGTACTCTAGCTCTACGAACGATCGACGCTCTCTGCGCCGGTAATACATCTAACGTCTGAGGCATTTCAGTCCTCGCAGAGTAGCGTCCCTGGCGACCAGAAGCAAGGGAACGCGACGTGAACGCCGTCAACTCCGGGAACGGCGTCAATCCAGGGGCACCTCCTTAGACGAACCGCGGACCTTCGAGGTCGCCAAGGATCCGGCTACCGGATTGACGGCGCTTCCGGAGCTCACGCCTGTTCCTGCTTCCCGCTCTTGCCGTGCACTTGAAATTCCCGTACACTAGCCAAAGGTTTGCCTGACGTTTTTTCTATGGCGCTACTCTCCAGCTTCAATGAGGACCGGCCGGTCTCCTACTTCCGCGGCTATCCCATTTATTGCGCGACGATCCTGACGATCGCCTACGGAATCGGTATTCTGTTGACAGCGCTTTTTCGGGAGAGCAGTGGGGTGGTCGGGCTTTTCTTGTTTTTGCCCTCCCGCTCAATACTGCAGGGCCAGATCTGGCAGATCTTCACCTACACCTTTGTCAACCTGCCGTCCTTCTTCACTCTTTTCAGCCTGCTCTTTCTGTATATTGCTGCGGTTGAGGTCGAAAAATATATCGGGCGAGCCCGGTTTCTGACTCTTTACTCCATTCTGATTCTCACACCGGTGATTGCTCTCACCGCCTGGATGTTTCTTACTCGGGATTCCTACCCGTTTTACGGCGACTACGCAGTGTCGGTTGGTTTTTTCATTTCCTTTTGCACCCTCTATCCGGGGCTGCAATGGCTTGGTTTTTTGTCGTTGAGATGGTTAGGCGTGATTTCGTACGCAATCGGCGCGTTGATGTACCTTGGCCAGCGGGATTGGGCCGGTCTTCTAGTTCTGACGTTGGTGTGTGCGGCGGCTTTTGCGTACATCAGGTCTCTCCAGTCCGGCTTCGACCTTCCCAGCATCCCAAATCCTCTCGCGGCTTTGAAACGTCCCCGCTTGCGCGTAGTTCCTAAGCCGAATAATCGTCCGGCTCCCTCCGCCGATTTCAGGACCGGTGACAGCAACGAGATTGATCGGCTTCTCGAAAAAATCTCGAAGCACGGATTATCCAGTTTATCGCCCAAAGAACGCGACGCTCTCGAACGGGCCCGTGCAAAACTGTTAGAGAAGGATCAGAAATAAGACCTGCACTCAATTCGCAGTGCGGTGCTTACCGGGAAAAATCATTGCCGCAGGAGAGCAGCTTCAATCCGCTTGGGCTGACGCAATTCCGCGAGTGCTCAGCACGTCAAAAATCCAACACTCCAATTATTCGTGCCCGCAAGGTTTCGCGTTGCGATGCGGGCGTGGCCATCACCCGCTTACCTGGAGTTGAGCGCGAGCAGGAGCACGAAACGCTAAAATTGGAACCCGGAACTCGGAACTCGCAGCATCTCACAAGAAACGCTTAACCAGGAAGTCAGGCTAATGTCGTCGATTGACCGCTTAAGAGAGATTGTGGCCCGGTTGCGTGCCCCCGACGGGTGTCCGTGGGATCGAGAACAGACTCATGAATCGCTGAAGTCGCACCTGATCGAAGAGTGTTATGAACTCATCGACGCGATCGATGAGCGAGACGATGAAACTCTGCGCGAGGAACTCGGTGACCTGCTGTTGCAGGTAATGTTGCATGCGCAAATGGCCAGTGAGGAAGGTCGTTTCGATTTTGATAGTGTTGCCGGGTCGATCGCAGAAAAACTGATCCGACGCCATCCGCATGTGTTTAGTGACCTGAAATTGAGCACTAGTGATGCGGTGCTTCGCCAATGGGACGCGATTAAGCGCCACGAGAAAACAGATCGAGAATCCGCGCTGGATGGGGTTCCCCGTTTCCTTCCGGCCTTGGCCAGAGCCCAGAAGGTCCAGTCGAAAGCAGCCAGGATCGGCTTCGATTGGCCGGACTCGACCGGAACACTGGAGAAGGTGAAAGAAGAAGTAGCTGAACTGGAGCAAGCTAAAGATCATGACCAACTGGCAGAAGAAGTCGGCGATCTCTTGTTCGCCGTGGTCAATTTCGCCCGTAAAAGCAAGCTGGAAGCGGAGGACCTCCTGCAAACTGCTACTCGGAAGTTCAGCGATCGTTTTCGCCGCATGGAAATCCTGGCGGAAAAGCGCGGTCTGCTGCTTTCCGGCCTCACCTTGGCAGAGATGGATCAGCTCTGGAATGAGGTGAAGCAGAGCGTCAAGAAGCAAGAACAGCATCGCTCACCCACCAGCGCTGGAGGGGAGCCGCTTTAGAGTTGCCTGGCGGCCATCTCCCGATTTTCAGCTACCGCGGGACTGTGACCTTCTACACGCATCAACCGGCGACTCCCGGGAACAACCCCGCGGCTACGCCGGGACTTGGGTTCCTAGCGGCAGCCCCCGGCTCGTGCCTGGAGGCGACTCGAATACCGCCCCTCCAAGAACGCAAGGGTTCGCCGGCGCGCGCCAAAGCGGCTCTCCTCCAACTTTTGGATGCACCGACGCGCCCGCTCAGTGCCCGTAAACCAGCACCACCTCGGCGCTGGCCAAAGCATTCTTTCTGATTTGGGCCGCCGCTTCCGAGATCCTGGTCTTCTCCGTAACCGGCAACTGGTCTACGCCAAGTGCGTAAATGATAAAATGGTACCGGTGCTGTCGACCGCTCGGAGGACAGGGACCGCCGTACCCGGGACCACCCCAATCGTTAATTAGCTGCACGGCGCCGGGCGGCGCTTGACGCCCGGATACATTGCCTACGCCTTCGGCTAGTCTCGTGGTATTGCGGGGCAGGTTCAGTATCACCCAATGATAGAACCCGCCGCTGACTGGGGCGTCCTGATCCCACACTACTAACGCGAAGCCATTAGTCGAAGCCGGCGCGCCGCTCCACCTGACCTCCGGCGAAACATTCTCACCGGAACAGCCCGAACGGTTATACACATATTTCTGGGGGATGACCTCGTTCGATCGCAGATTGCTCACCTGAATCTGCAATGTGCCCGCTCCCGCCGCCGCCCTTGTCAACATCGCTGCTGCCACACAAAACGCAGACCATCTTCCAACCATTAGAAAGTTTCTTTTCATAGACGCAGGTGCAGTTGTGTCAACATGCATTCTAACAGAGGCCAAATCTAGGGAACCGCCGTTCGCGTCGGCGTTCGGCGTCGGAAAGGCGCCATCGATCTAAGAACTTTAGCTTGGTCGGACTCGGCCCACAAACGCCCGGCCGAAGTCCTTTAAAGCCCAGCCGCCTCTTTCTGCACTGGCGCCGACCTGGTGGTAGACGGTGGCTTCGTCTGCTGGTCAAAGGCGGTTCCAACTTCGAACCTTCAAC
>JAFAVN010000298.1 GCA_019242435.1 Verrucomicrobiota bacterium
CTGCCGGACGAGAGGTTCTCGAACGGTAAGACTCCCTACTCCCGCTCTGCCAGCTTCTTCAGCTTGCTGCCAAGCGAAACCTTGGTAGCCGAGCTCATCCGATCAATAAAAAGAATCCCGTTCAGGTGATCAACCTCATGCTGAACCGCCCGCGACAACAAGCCATCGGCCTCAAAGGCGACCGATTTACCTTCCAAATCCAACGCCTTGACCTTGACCCGGGCAGCCCTCGATATCTCTGCATTGATCTCGGGAAAACTGAGGCATCCTTCGGGCCCCGCCTCGGTTTCTTTGCTAAGCTCCAGCTCGGGATTGACCAGGACCAACGGCATATGCTCTTTGATGGCGACCTCCTCACCCTCAATCCACATGCGGCTGGGCCGGTTCTCAGCATCCGACACATCCAGTACGGTTAATTGGATTGCTTCACCAACCTGTTGCGCCGCTAGACCCACACCATGCGCATCATGCATGGTTTCGATCATATCTTCGGCCAAACGCCGGATCTCTTCGGTTGTCTCCCGGACCGGTTTACCTTTCTTCCGGAGAACTGGATCGCCATAGATTACAATCTCCCTGATCATTTCGGCTCTTTGGGTTGGGTAAAGGTCGGCAGATTCTTTATCCCAGCTTGTTTCAGCGCATCCAGAATTTGCACCAGAAAACCAAATGACACCTCTTTGGAGGCGCTCATGGCTACCGGCTGATTTGGCGATTTGTCTTGATGGTCCTTTAACGCACCCGCCAGCGCGTCAGCGTTAGCGAGTTGTTTGTCACCGAGATAAATTTTTTCATCTGACGTAATCGAAAGCACCAGCGGCTCTTGGTTGCCGGGGCCTTGGGTCGCAGTTTTTGCCTCCGGCAAGTTGATCGATAATTGCGACTGTGCCGTCTTAAATGTGGTGGTTACGATGAAGAAAATCAGGAGAATCGCGAAGATATCGATCAACGAAACGATAATGATCTGCGGCGTCTTTCGCCGTTTCACGTAGAACTTCATCGAGTCACTTCCTCCAAGGTCTCCCGCTGTTGGTCCTCTTCGGCGGCCGAGGTACCACTGCGTTGGAACATTTTATCGATCAACTCGGTGACCAGGGATTCCATCTGGATCGCCAAAGTTTCGACGCGCCGGGTGAAGGTAGACCAGGCGATGAGCGCCAGGATCGCGATGGCTAGTCCGACAATCGTGGTACTCAGTGCTTCGCTGATACCACCCGCAATTCCTTTCAAATCGCTGGTCGAAGTTACGCCCGAGCCGATATTTGCAAATACTTTCACCAGCCCGGTCACGGCGCCGAGCAACCCGAGGAGGGGCGAAATCCCGACGATAATCTCAAGAATAAAGAGACCGCCTTCGAGGCCGACGACCTCGCGCCTGGCCCGCGTTTGCACGAGCTCCAAGGTTTCCGCTTTCGTGGCATTGGCTGACCGGACGACCGCATCCAAGATTTGCCCCATGGAGGAATCATCGTCCTCCACCAGCCTGCGTAATGGTTCAAGACTTTCCCCGGCGCGATAGCCCATAATCGATTTTTCAATGAGCCGTGGGATCACTGCTCCCTTTCGGAGCGCAATTAAACGCAGAAAGATCACGGTGATGGCGACCAATGAACAGGCCAGGAGGATCCACATGAACACTCCTCCCTTGAGAATGAATTCGGTCGGGCTTTGGAACAGAGCTAAGAACGTCATTGTTGGTAGTTACATGTAATTGAAGCTAAAGGTAAATTCGAGTCCGCGACCCGGAACTAACGGAATCAACTCCTGCGGCATCGGTGGGATCCTGGCATCACGAACCGATTGCAACGAGCAAGTGGCAAGGGTCTCATTGGACGAGTTGCTGACTACGCGTGCACTCACGACCTGGCCAGATGGACTGACGGTAAACTCAATCCGTACCGTCCCGATATTGATCAAATCGGCATGCTTTTCTACGTAATAGTACCAGAGGGAGCCTACTGCGTCCTCCACTGCTTTTTGAAACCGCCCTTGCGGGGTGCCGAGGGCAGAGACTGCCGAATGGCCGCGATTTGAAATGTTTCCTTGCATCCGATTAAGGATATTCTGTGGCCGGTAAGCGGTCCTGGGCGCACCGGGTTGGTTCCGGTTCTGCCTGGCCAGATTTGGCGCCGGCGTCGGCGGCGGCGTTGGTGGAGGCTTCAACATCGCAAGCTCGTCATCTTTTGGTGTGGGAACTGGGGTCGGAGTCGACTCTGGAGTCGATTCTGGAGTCGCTGCCGGGGTTGGTGCTGCCGCTTGCTCGCCGCCGTTGGCGCTTTCCCGCGAATAATCCTGCCCGTTCATCGCCAACGAGAAGTCGTTGTTCTTGAACATTAAAGACTCCAGATCCTTACCGTCCTGGGTCGGCAAAGGAGCGTCCTGGTTGCCCTGCTTTTCGGAGGCGGCAGCCGTGTCTTTATCGGATTCGAACGGCGCGTTATCTTGCTTTTGATCAGTCTTCTGTTCGTCGTTCGTCCGGACATATTGCCGCTGGTTCTGGTCCGAAGGCGTATCCAGAATGGTCATTTCCGGGGGGGATTCCTGCTCAGGTGACTCGCTTTCTTTCGGATTCGCCGGCGGCGGGAAAATCGTGTAATACCCGGTTACCGCAAGGAAAAGAAACACGTGAAGTAGCAGTGAGGCGAGAACCGCTAACGTGATTTGCTTCCTTTTGGACATCGAAAAACAGCGGTAGCGTAATGGTTCAGACCGAGGCGCTCAAGCTTATCCGAGTGGAGATTTAGCCCGCTCAGAGTCACCCAGCTGCTCCATTTTTCCGAGCTTTGTACTTCAAACTTTCACGGATTTGGAGGCCGCGGGGCAATGCTCGTTCCAGGCTAAATATTCCGCGTATTGTAACCAAGACCTCGCGCGGAGCAAGCAAAGGCTGGTGTTCAAGGCCGAACGGTCAAATCCGCACCCTTTCCGGGCCAGATTCGCCGCTGACCGGCGAAATCGACGGTTACCCGCTAACCACCCTCGAGCGGTTCATCGGATTTGCTGGCCACTTCGCAATAAGACTCTCAACATCGGAACGACCTCACTTGCCCTGGAAAATCCCTGACCGCTTTTCCTTAAAAGCGTTTCGCCCCTCTGTCGCGTCTTCAGTTGCAAAACAAATAGTCTGCAAATCCCTCTCATACCGAATCGCTTCTTCCCGGAACATGGCGTACGCCGCACGGAGATTTATTTTCGCTGTCTCCGCCGCGATTGGTGGTCGCTGGGCGATGATACCAGCAATTTGCCTTGCGCGTGCCAGCAAACGCTCAGCTGAAACCAACTCACTGACTAACCCCCAAGCCAGGGCTTGAGTTGCACTGATTGGGTCTCCGGTAAAAAGCATCAGTGCCGCATTTGACGGCCCAACGGTATGTGTCAAACCAAAGGCCATTCCGCCGCCGCCGATCCAGCCAAGCTTGATTTCTGGTGCGCCGAATTGAGCAGAGTCAACCGCCAGCCGGATATCGCCGGCCAGCGCCAGCTCCAAGCCGCCGCCAAGGCAATAACCGTTAATGGCACAGATCATGGGCTTCCGCAGAGCTCGGATAACGTCGCAGTATTCAAACCGGTTCCGAAATGCCCAGGCTGTGTTGTACGTATCGAGCTCCCTCACATCGGAGCCGGCGCAGAACGCTTTCGTACCTGCCCCGGTCAAAATGACGACGCGAACTTCTGTATCAGAATTACACTCGGTCACCAAGCGAGCGAGCTCCACCGACATCTCGGTGGTTATCGCATTTAATTTCTGCGGCCGATTCAGAGTGATAGTGGCGACAAAATTGTCCTTCTCAAAGGTTATCTCGGTGATTCTAGATTCGGGCATAAACGAGGCTGGTTTCTTTGGTTAGACTCTGATCAAAGGTTCGGTGAACGCCCGAAGTCGATAGGGCGAGGCTCCGCCGAGCCGGTCCCAGCGCTGCCATCTTCCGGCTGGCATAACTGATGCACGCAAAGGAATTGGAAAACATGGTCCAGCCGGCTCCGATCCTGGGCGCGGCTCGGCAACTCGTCGGCTTAGCACACAAAAGATAAGAGGTCACCGGATAAGAGGTCACCGCAATCCTGGTTGAACATTATTCCGTTCGAATCGGAGCCCGGCCCCCAACCGACGTCTGCCATTCGCCATTCGCACTCACACAAAACAGCTAAGATCGATTGTTTTGATACGATTCATAAAGTGTCGAGAGCTGCGGCAACAAAGTCGACGCCGGCGCGCGCGCCAAAAGACCGGTACGCAGGAGTGCCGAAGCTTCCGTTTGAAACTTAATGTAGCCGGGAAACCGCGGACGCCCCCAGGCGTGTTCCACCGTCTCGGCGGTATCAAGGTAGAAGCTATTCCACTGTCGATTGACCTCGCTATCTAGCCAAGCGGATCGCAAACATGGCTGACCATCCCAATGCGGCAAAAAACCGCGCTGCGTCTCCAAGCTTACTAACCATAAGAGGTACGACTTTAGTTCGGGGGTCATTGACGTCTGAAGAGAAACGCCGATGCCTGTACCTCCCAGGGTTGAACCGGGGAGGTTGCCGGTCATAAACCGGGGTGCGTTTTTAAAGGAGATAGCTCTTCTGCCGGCATCGCTAACCACTGAGTAGTTGACATAGCCATACACCAGGGGGCAACAGGCGATACTGTCCGACGTCGCCATTGTTTCCAGGATTTGGATCGGGTTTAAACAGGCGGCCGAAGCCTCCATTTTATCCACCAGGATTGACATGACCTTGAACGCCCTTTCTCCTGTCTCGCGCGAAATCAGGCGTCCGCTTCTGCTGCTAAGAGGTGGTTCACCAAAACCGAGACAGATCGAGAAAAAGGTGAGCAGGGCGTGCGGCCCCGCCAAGCTGATTATGACCGGGGCGACTTCAGAAAGCCGGCAGATAGCTTCCCACTCGTCGATCGAATAGCTGGGAGGGAGCAGATCAGGTCGACACGCCAACACCTGTGTCGCTGCATCGAGAGGCAACGCCCAATGTTTTCCCTCATAGAAATAACTATCGAAGACATGGCCAATGGTCTCTTGCCGTAACCTGCTTAACTCATGGGCCTCGCACCAATCTTCCAACGGAATTAAGCAACCGGCTTCCACAGCTTCGCCCAAGTGAGGATGATCCAAAACCACCAGATCGTATTTCGAACAGACCTCCGCGATGGAACGGGATTCAAATTCTTCCAATGATTGCCGTGCCCAACCCAGGTGCAGCCCTTTCTCAGACCAGCTTCGTACGGATTCATCAAGAGCGCGAAAACCCCGAGGATGATTCCAGGTTAGACCTCTGTATTCTTTTGCCTCGCCTTTCACAGCTTGGTCTCGACCACAATTCCTCGCTTCACGAACGTCTCGATTTTTTCCTGAGCAAAGCCAAGCTCGGATAAAATTTCCCGGGTATGTTGTCCGGCCAAGGGAGCACCTTTCCAAACCGTAGAGGGGGTTTTAGAAAATTTGATCGGAAACCCGGGAGTTTTTACGCGGCCTTCTGTCGGATGTTCGTATTCAACGAACGTTTGGTTATGTTCGATCTGCGGGTCCTTCAGCAACTCAGCATAACCGTAGACTGGCCCTGCCCAGATATCGGCTGCTTGAAATGTTTCCAGCCAGTATTGGGAAGAAGCTGTTTTCAGTCGTTCTCGGGTTTTAGCAAAAATCTCGTCTCGCCGCTTCCAACCATCGACTTCATCTTCAAGATCCAGGAAAAATGGCTCACCGATAGTTTCACCCAACTTCCGCAAAGGCGGGAAAGACAAAATGATATATCCATCTTGCGTCTCAAAGACACCGTACGGCGCTCGGATGTAAACGTGGGCGTGCGGTTCCTGCGACCGTCGCTGCGGTTTGCCACCGACCGTAAATACAGACAACTCCTGCATCTGAATGGCCGTGATCGCATCAAGCATGTTCACTTTTACCAGTTGCCCTTCGCCGGTTCGCTCACGATGCAGCAAGGCAGCCAGTGCGCCCTCGAACGCGTTATAAGCGGCGATGGAATCGACGATGTACTGGCCGGACGCCGATGGCGCATCACTCTCCCGTCCAACGGAAAACATCGCCCCGCTCATTCCTTGCAGCACCAGATCCTGACCTGGACGATTAGCGTAAGGACCGCTGTCACCGTACCCGGAAATTGATACATAAACCAGGCGAGGGTTCACCTGCGAAAGGGTCGCGTAATCGATTCCCAGGCGTTCGGGGACGCCAGTCCGATAGTTCTGCAGGAAAACGTCGCCCCTCTTTACCAGCGCCGTCAGAATCTCCTTGCCTTCACCTGACTTCAGGTTCACTGCCAAAGATCTTTTATTACGGTTCAGGGACAAAAAAGACGCGTTAACCCGGTTACCCTTAGCTCCACCAGCGGACGTATGCCGCTGCCATTCTCCCGAAGTTGGCTCTACTTTGATCACGTCGGCGCCCAGGTCACCCAGCCGTTGAGCCGCAAACGGCCCCGCCATAGCGATCGTACAGTCGATTACCCGATAACCTGATAGAATGCTCATCTCCAGTTTCCGCGCTTAACGCATGACCCAGCCTCCGTCCAGGTTCAACGTCTGCCCAGTAAGAAAACTCGAATAGTCGGAGGCGAGGTACATCATAGTATGAGCCACATCTTGAGTCGTACCGCGCCGTTTCAGACATTGATGCTCCAGCACAAAGCGAGTATAGCCTTCTGGATCCGGATGAATCTTTTCGGCATCCGTCGGAAAGGCGCCGCAAGCAATGCAGTTAACCGTGATATCATAAGGCCCGAACTCACGGGCCCAAACGCGAGCTAACCCTATCAGGCTCGCTTTTGAAGCAACATAGGGATAGAGATTGGCCCAGCCGCCATAGACGGTTATGCTAGTAATATTAACAATCCGTCCGTAGCGTTGCTGTTTCATCGGGGGAACCAGCATCTGCGCGCATACGATCCCTGCCTCCACGTTAACCATTTGCACCCGCCGATATTCCTCCAGACTGAATTCTTCAAACGTTTTCGCCGGGTAGATGGCAGCATTATTAATCAATACGTCAATAACGCCTTCTTTTTTTACCAGCTCTGCCACCGTCTTTCGCAGACCGTCCACTTCTGCCAGGTCCTGGTTAACATAGATTAAAGAGCCGGACCCGATCTTTTTTGCGTCTCGCTGGAGCTGCTCGCCCTGGGCGGGTTTAATATCTAGTGCGATCAGACGAGCGCCATGCCGCACAAATTCTAACGCGCTCCCGTAGCCCAGGCCGCCCGCCGCCCCCGTGAGTAATATTTTCTTTCCCGCAAAGTTCATATCTGCTGTTGAACGCCAAATCCGCACCTATAGTGCTACGTGTGCTGCCAATTCGCGGTCGGTTTCGGAAAATCTTCTTCCGACTGCCCGCAGATTGACTGGATACGCCGTTTCACCTGGTTGATTTCGTCCCGTCCGGACAAAACCGTAAGTCGGCTGGTATAGCTCCTCTCATCGTCATGCTCCAGCCAGATTAATTCTCCTCGTTCCTTGGCGAACCCTTTACCAAGCACATGGTTCGTCGAAGGCTCGATTCCCATGGCATATTGCCCCTCCTGCAGATTCTGCCATTGGAATTGACACGGAAATTCTTTTTCATTCACTTCCACTAAAAACCCAAGACCCTCGCTGTTTCTGAATTTATCGTTAATCAAGGCCACCGGTATTTTGCCTTCAGCGTCCGCCGACATTCGATGCTCCCAAACCTGTTCATGAAAACTGGTCTTGGGACCTGATAGAACGCGATAACCAACTTCCTGCTTTTCGTAAGTGGCTTCATGCGCCGCCCAGAGTACCTCTTTGATCGGAGCTACGTAAAGACTGCCTTCCGCCAAGACAGGATAGCCGACGTTGATATGATAACAGAGCATGTGAGGAGTCCGATAAAACCCGTGGTTCACCACCCGATCTTTAATTATTAGATCCTTTGCTCCAAGCCTCGTTTCGATCCGCCGGTAGAGATACAAGTCTTCGCCGAATACGGCCGACTGTTGCACGACGCCTTCACAATAGAGGACGCACTCTTCGCCTTCCCATTTTTCCCCGTAAGCCACCAACTTGCCGGGTATGGTGCTGATGCGCCCATGTAAGGAGCTTTCGACTGATCTACGCGGTTTATATATGTAGTGCTCCGCCGAATCAGAATGCATGAACAAGGTATGATCCAGCCCGCATGTAACTAACAAGCCGGAGAAAGACCGCAAAAACGCCAATCCGCCCTCACCTTCATATTCATGTAAACCCGGATTCCGAAACCCGCTCGGTGAGTGCCAGCCGACTGCCGCCCCATTATATTCAAGATCGGCAATATCAAAGGCTCGATCGATCAGCACGGTAAATCGAAGACCGGCACCTGTGCGAAACTCCAGCAGCCGAACACCGCGTTCCACGCCATCCCCCAATTCCATCAGCCGAACCCCGCCGAATTGGGAAAGCATTCCGGATCGCCGCGATATCTCGCGCCGCGTTAGATTATCACCGTATAATTGCGCCATAAGTGTGATGTGTGAGCTGTGAGTTCTAGGTTCAAGATGGTAGGTTCCGAGTTCAAGGTTTCGAGTGCCGAGGGCCAAAGCTCACTCATGACTTCAACTCCTCAGCCTTGCCCCTTGGATCTTAAGCCCTGTAAAATGCAGCTTCTAACAGTGTCTTGTCATCGAGTCCCTGGTTAGGTAGAGTCAAAAGATTTTCCATTATCGAGAGCCCCCCGATTGCCGAGAGCTCTTGATAAATCTGACTGATCCCCAGTCGCAATGCCACAACCGCGTTCGAAAAATGGACAGCTTCTCCTTCCCAGCTCAATCCTCCGCTATCCAAGGACAAATTACCTGAGATAATATTTAGTAACGTACTCTTCCCCGCTCGGTTCTCGCCTAACAATCCAACTACCTCACCGGGGTACAGGTCCAAGCTCACATCATACAGGACCTGCACACCCGCGAAGGACTTTGACACTTTTTGGACTGATAACAGCGGTCC
>JAFAVN010000328.1 GCA_019242435.1 Verrucomicrobiota bacterium
GCAGGTCCAGTTCATCCCGTTCGAGCGGCTACCCGACGAAGAACGGTATCAGTCGGAGCCAGCCGATGGTCTCACCCCGGAGAAAATCTTCGACGCGCGCTGGGCAATGACATTGATAGAAGAAACTCTCCGGCAACTCCGACTGGAGTACGAAAGTCAGGGCAAAGCGGCAGTCATCGAGCTGCTGGAGCCCTTTCTTGATCCGGCGAACAGCCGGCGATTACCGAGTTACGAAGAAGCGGCCGCCAGACTTAAGATCACAGCCGGAGCAGTGAAGGTGCTCATTCATAGGTTGAGAAAACGGCATCACGCCCTTCTACGGGGTGAGGTTGGCCGGACGGTGACCAGTTCAGCGAAAATCAACGATGAGATCCACGCTCTCTGCGAAGCACTCGTTGCCGCAGAGGGATACCTAGACTCGTGAAAACCAGTGGTAAGCGGGTTTGCCGGGTGTGTGGAGCTCAGTTTCCATCAACGAGCGATTTCTGTCCTGCCTGTCTGCTCCGAGGTGCAGTCGAAGAGGAAAGCTTAAGCGGCGCCTTGGTCAACTCAACCGACACACCGGCGAATCTCCGCCTGGATCACTATGAAATCCTTCTTTCCGAGGACGGAAGGCCTGTCCAGCTCGGCCATGGTGCCATGGGTGTAACCTACAAAGCGATTGATGTAAACCTGCGTTGTCCCGTGGCATTGAAGATTATTGGGAAAACGTTGATCGGGGACGAGAACGCCTGTCGCCGATTTGTTCGCGAAGCTCGCGCGGCTGCCGGCGTACGCGATCCACACGTTGCCTCTGTGTTTCACCTGGGGAGGTGCGAGCACAACTATTTCTACGCAATGGAGTTGGTAGACGGCGAGTCTTTAGATCAACTGATTCATCGACTGGGCCGCCTTACGGTTTCCGATGCTCTCAAGATTCTCCGACAGGTTACAACGGGACTAGAGGCTCTGTGGAAACAGAATCTGGTCCATCGAGACATCAAGCCGGGGAACATTATGGTCTGCATGGAAGCTGACCGGATTGTCTGCGCAAAAATTATCGATCTAGGTCTAGCCAAAGGGGGAACTGAAGAAGAAGGAAGCGCCACAATTTCAACCCGAGGCACCTTTGTTGGGACAGCTGCTTACGCGAGTCCGGAGCAGTTTGCCGGTTTACCCGCCGATATCCGCTCAGACCTTTATTCGCTCGGTATAACTTTCTGGGAAATGCTTTCCGGTAAATTGCCCTTCGAAGGCACATCCTCTGAGCTCATGTACAGCCACCAGAGCAGGGTCCTCCCATTAAAACCGATTGCACAAATGCCGCCACCGACCAGAACTCTGCTCCTGGTCTTGCTGGAAAAGGACCCGGCAGCGCGTTTTCAGAACCCGACTGAACTTCTCCGGGCAATTACCATGGTCACCGAAGCAATTTCTTCCGGAAAAAGCCTGGCGCCAGCTGAACTCCGGAGACCGGGCAACCAATATTCAACTCAAGAACGAACTGCCCGTAAAATCAGGTTTCACCGGCAGCTCCAAAGTTTCAGAAAGGCCGTACCGCGGGCAGTAGGCATCGCATCACTACTTCTGTTGATCTGCCTGATATCGGCGGCGGTATATCACGGATTCGATTCTAAAATAGCGGATCGTGCGACTAGTCTGACAGACAAGAGTATCGCTGTCCTGCCCTTTGAAAGTCTAAGCGGAAATAGGGAGGATACCTATTTTGCAGATGGCGTGCAGGAGGAGATTCTCAACAGTCTAGCCAGAATTGCCCACCTGAAGGTTATTAGCCGGACGTCGCTGATGCAGTATCGGCCAGATAGTCAAAGAGATCTGCGGCAAATCGCTCGAGCGTTAGGCGTTACTAACGTACTGGAAGGGACCGTCCGGCGAAACGGAAACCGGATGCGGGTCGCCACGGAGCTGATCGACGCAGTCAATGATAATACGATCTGGGCGGACACTTATGACCGCGACTTAACCGACATGTTTGCCATTCAAGGCGAAGTCGCGCAAACTATTGCCAGCAAACTAAACGCAGCGTTATCACCTGACGAACGGAAGAGTATTGAGACAAAACCGACCGACAGTTTGCGAGCTTACGATTTGTACCTCAAAGCGAAATTAATTCTGGCAGATGCTGAAGCCAGATGGGACACCGGTCCGTTGCAGGCGCCCCTGCATGAAGCGTTAGATCTTCTGGACCAAGCTATTCAACTCGACCCGAAATTTGCGCTGGCATATTGCGCCAGCGCGACGGCTCATGACTTCCTTTATCTTCTTTATGATCAAACGCTGGAGCGACGCGCTCTGGCCGACACTGCGGTTAACAACGCACTCCGGTTACAACCCGAACTGCCGGAAGTCCATCTGGAATATGGCTATCATCTTTACCGCGCTTACCACGATCACGAGGGAGCCCGCGCACAGGTAGCTATTGCCAAGTGCGCCCTGCCCAATAGTACCGAGATCACTGCTCTCGAAGCCCGCATTGATCGAAGTGAAGGAAAATTCGAAAAGGCGATCCTGGAGTTCAACGATGCCCTAATCCGTGATCCGCTGAATGCCGGCGTGGTTGAGGACCTCGCCCTTTCCTACTTCTATCTACGGCGGTTTCGTGAGGCTGAGCAGACCTTCGGGCGGCTTGCCAGACTTTCGCCCGAACAGCCCATGATCAAAGTGCAGAAGACTTGTCTGATCGATTTTATGGAAAAAGGTGAGAGTAAAGCCATCGAGTCTGTTCTATCGGAATTGCCGAAAGGGGTGGCAGATGATCGCGCAGTTCTTTCGTTGCAGCTTGCCTTTGCGGTCACCGACGGAGAATTGCAGAGAGCTGAAGGACTTATCGAGAGGTTCGATGGCGGCGATGATGAAGGCTATTTCGGCTATGCAGGAGTACCGGTACCGGTTGGCTGCTATGCGATCCTGATTGCCCGACTGCAGGGTAATCAGCAAGATGCGAAGTTAATGACAACGAGGCAAAGGCTTAACCAAAAAGTGATGAGATGTCCCGCTAACGCTGAACTGCTGAGTACCCTGGCGGTTATCGACGCGTTGCTTGGTGATCGGGACAAAGCTCTGGAAGAAGCTCAGCGAGCAACGGAAATGAAACCGGTGGCTAAGGACGCTATGGCAGGCCCGGCCATTCTCCAGAATGTTGCCGTCGTTCACGCCTGGACCGGTGAACTGGAAAGAGCTTTTGCTGAACTCAGTTCGGCGGCAAAAATGCCGAAAGGAATTTCATACGGCGAGCTAAAGCTCGAGCAGTTCTGGGTTCCATTGCGCAATGATCCACGATACGAAAAACTCCTGGCCGAATTAGCGCCAAAAGATTGAAAACGCCGTCGCTCCGTCCCGTCATAATATCTGGTGTCCTGCCCAACAAATAACCTGGCTTTCGCCGCCAGCCGATTGGCGGATCGCAACGGAAACCAAGCTATTTATGGGACAGAATACGAGGCCTTTGGGTAGCCGGCCTCGGGCAGCTACCTGGATAAGTCATTCTGATTCAAAATCCGGTAGCCTTCGCCGGATAGAACGGACCGGGCGCACTCGGCATCATCCAGGTGCAATGCCAAGGCGGAACGCCCGTGCGGCCGCAGCAATAAAGGATAGCAGACGTGGATGTTAACCTCAGCCATTAAAAGACATTGAAGCAGCTTCTTCAGGTCTACCGCTACCTCACGCATCTCGACCACTAAGATTTCCGAGATGCTATAGGCCACTTCATGAAGATCAAAAATCTGCTCAACTGCTTCCGGATCGCTGACAATAAGACGTACCAGGGCCGAATCAGTGGAATCCTGCGAGATCAGTCCAATGACATGGACCTGACTTTCATTCAGCAACCGAATTATCTCGAGCAGCGCACCTACCTTGTTTAACAGAAAAACAGAAAACTGTTTTACCGTTGGTCCCGACGTGGTTTCCTTAACCTGAGCGGCCGTGGCCATCGAAAACGCAAAACCTCTTTATTTGTACGAGTAGATTAAACAGAACGTTGTTGGCGTCGAACCGGAACTCGACACCTCGACGAAGTACAGCCCGCTGGCATCCGGGCTAAAACCCGCCGCAGCCTTGTTATCTTTCTGGTAAGTTTGAAAATCGACTGGTTTGCCCTGGTCGTCAAACACTGAAACGGTCAGTCCCGCAGCGCCGTTTGCGTTCGCCGCAGCGAACCAATAGGCGTTACCGCTGTACAGATTTACTTGCAGAGTTTGAGAATGGCCCTTCGAGACCTGGCCATACCAAGTTCCGTCCCGGAGTTTAAAACCGTCGTTCTGAAAAGCGCCTGCCAGATCGAGAACCTCACTACGGGCAGTCGTCTGCTGGTCGGTATCCGCTGCACTGAGCTGGAAAACCTCAGTCGATGCAACGATTAAAAGGAAAAAGAAATGCTTCATTCGCCCGTTGAAATCTCTTTGGTCAGTTTTGTGGCGGCCTCATTCAAATTCTTGACCTCATCCGCAGTAGGGACATGATCGGCAGGGAAAGAGACTAATTTTGCTATATTTTGGATCCCGCTGTCGACCTGAACCACGACTTTATCCTGCCGCAGCCGGGAGGGCAACTGGGTGAGCTTACCTCGCAAGTAACTGACCAGGGCAGGTTGCCGCAGGAGTCTAGCCGTCTCCGGGCTGTAACTCTCCGCCAAGAGACCAGTTACAACTTGAGTACCGCGGATCCAGCCACCGATGCTGACCAGCGTGATCAGGTCAGTATCACGATTGTCCTGGAGGGCTTTCTTGACTTCGTTCTGGGTGGCTTCCAATTCTTCATTGAGTTGATCCCAAGATCCGTCCTCGGCGAACTGGGTGATGCTTTTGCCCCGAGCCAAAACGCTATCCGATACACTCAGCTTTTTCGCTAATGCGAGCACATCCCTCCCGATATTCTTCACTTGCTGGCCATCTTGGGCTTCGACAGCAATGAAACCGTCCGCAATCAAAGTCCCTAGATTAAGAGCCATCTGCGCGCGGTTCACTCCATTGATGGGCGGGGGCGGACGGTACTGTGACACCCAATTCGGTTTGCCAGTTTTGTCTATCGCTTTGAAAAATTCACCCGGCGTCGGAACGGTTAAAGAATCAACAGCTGCGGCAGCCTTGATCTCATCTCGCGTCAGAGGGGAAACCGCCGGTTTAGGAGCATTTTCTGGGCTACTTTGCTGAGCGCGGCCCGGTTCTACCAAAACCGCCGCTACGGCGCTCAGCAAGAGCCATTTCCAGACAGGGGGCATATGCACGGGAGTTTACCGATAGACCTTAGGCTGTCCAGACCGGACTCGTCTGAAAGCTCGTCAGGATGACAAACGACAGATGAGAATTTGGTTCAGCCTTGCGCCTCCGCGCCCCACGCAAAGGCGGGGGCGGACGGTAGATTTTTCTTTACGCAGATGTCGACTCCCCTGATCGTCTTCCGCATGAAACTCGAGGTTCTCGTCATGCCGAAGCGCACGGTATTGGACCCCCAAGGAGTGGCCGTCCGCAACGCGGTGCGCGAACTCGGGTTAGAGAATGTGGAGACCGTTCGAGTGGGCAAAATTATTGAGATCGAGTTCAGCGCCGAACCAGATGAGAAAAAACTGAATGAAATCTGCCGCGACCTGCTATCGAATGAAGTAATTGAGGATTACCGGGTCGTCGGAACCACGACTTCTTTTCCTTAGGATTGTTTAATGAAGATTGCCGTAGTCCGTTTTCCCGGTTCAAACTGCGATCAAGATTGCTTGCGAGCGCTGCAGGACGGCCTTGAGGTCGATGCCGAGTACCTCTGGCATAAAGAAACCTCGGCGGCAGGCTACGACGCGATCGTTTTACCCGGCGGATTTTCTTACGGAGACTACTTACGATGTGGGGCAATTGCAGCGTTTTCGCCCGTGATGCGCGCCATCATCGAAGCCGCAAATCACGGCACCCCAGTATTTGGGGTTTGTAACGGCTTCCAGGTGTTGTGCGAGACGGGTCTGTTAGGTGGCGCCCTGATCCGGAATCGCTCACTCCTGTTTCTCTGCCAGCCGGTGGTGCTGAAGATCGAAAATAATTCCACTCCATTTACCCGGCTCCTGAATGAGAAAAGTCTTCTGCGGATGCCAATCGCTCACGGCGAGGGCGCCTTCTACGCAGACGGATCAACGCTGGCTGAGCTGGAAGACAACGGTCAGGTCGTGTTCCGCTATGTGGACGAACATGGCGAAGCGACGTCGGAAGCGAATCCCAATGGCAGCATGAACAACATCGCCGGAATTTGTAATCCGGCCGGCAATGTGGTTGGCATGATGCCGCACCCGGACCGATCTTGGGATCGCCGTCTGGGGAGCGAAGACGGGCTACAGCTATTCAAGTCACTGGTCGAAACGCTTCTCTCAGTTGCGGCATGACCCCGACCATTACTCCTGAATTGGTACACCGGCACGGCCTGTCCGAACACGAGTTTGCTGGTATCAAGGCGCTTTTAGGTCGCGAACCGAATTTTACCGAGCTTGGCGTCTTCTCGGTGATGTGGAGCGAGCATTGTTCGTACAAAAATACGCGGCGGGAGCTCAAAAAATTTCCGACCACTGGTCCGCGAGTCCTGGTCAAAGCAGGTGAAGAAAACGCCGGGGTTATCGATATAGGCGGCGGATGGGCAGTGGCTTTCAAGATGGAAAGCCATAACCACCCCAGTGCGGTTGAGCCTTTCCAAGGGGCTGCGACCGGTGTTGGCGGGATTATCCGGGATATTTTTACCATGGGCGCCCGACCTGTTTTTCTCTTGAACTCACTGAGATTCGGACCCATCCACGACGAAGGCGAGTATGGACGGAAGAACCGAAAACTGATTCGCGGCGTGGTGGCCGGGATCGCCCACTACGGTAACTGCATTGGTGTTCCGACGATCGGCGGAGAGGTCTACTTTGACGAGTCTTACAACGGCAATCCCTTAGTGAACGTGTTTTGCCTTGGGATTTTGAGGCGTACCGAGATCGCTCGGGGGGCGGCTTCCGGGGTGGGCAATGCCGTGTTTTATGTCGGCTCAGAAACGGGGAGAGACGGTCTCGCCGGAGCGGCGTTCGCATCGCGAGATTTAACCGAAGAATCGCGGGCGGACCGGCCGGCGGTCCAAGTCGGGGATCCGTTCCGAGGCAAATTGCTTTTAGAAGCGTGCCTGGAACTGCTGGCAAGCGGGGCGGTAGCAGGTATCCAAGACATGGGGGCGGCAGGCCTGACTTGTTCGACCTGTGAAACCGCCAGCCGGGGAGGTACAGGCGTGCAGATCGATCTAGCTCTGGTTCCAAAACGCGAGCCGGATATGAGCCCTTACGAGATTCTACTTAGCGAATCGCAGGAACGGATGCTTATCATTGTTCAGAGGGGCAAAGAGGAGCAGGTAAAACGGATTTTCGAGAAATGGGACTTGCCGTACTCGAAGGTCGGCACGGTCACCAATGACGGGTTCATGAGAGTGCTTGATGATGGATCCGTTGAAGTGGAAATCCCGGCCAAACAATTGGCTGACGACGCGCCGATCTACGAGAGAGAAGCGGCTCCTCCCCCTGCCCCTGAATCAATCGACATTTCAAAGCTCGAGCTGCTCGACCCTAAGCGGAGCCTCTTGCAGCTTCTGAAACATCCCAGTATCGCCTCCAAGAATTGGATTTTCCGGCAATACGATCACACGGTTCGAGCCGGGACGGTGGTTCCGCCCGGGTCCGATGCCGCTGTTTTCTACGTTCGAGAGGCAAACAGGTTTTTGGCTGCTACCACCGATTGTAACAGCCTCTATTGCTGTTTAGATCCTCGCGAAGGGGCCCGGATTGCGGTTGCGGAAGCAGCTCGAAACCTCACCTGTTCCGGTGCAGATCCATTAGCAGTGACCGACAACCTGAACTTTGGGAACCCATATAAGCCGGAGAATTTCTGGCAGTTGCGTGAGGCAGTTGAAGGTTTGGCTGAGGCTTGCCGGCGATTTGGAACCCCGGTAACGGGTGGGAATGTCAGCCTCTATAACGAAAGTCCCCAAGGCTCCATTGATCCAACGCCGACGGTGGGCATGATCGGGCTGATCGAAGACGAGGCTTGGATTACCCGCCAGTATTTCCGGGATCAGGGCGATATCGTCTTCCTGGTGGGCGAGGTCGGGCATGAGATCGGCGGCTCGCTTTACCTCAAAGCGGTGCACGGCCGAAAGGCAGGTGCACCGCCGCGCTTGAATTTTGAAAAGGAATTGGCAGTGCAACAGCTTGTCCGAGAGCTGATTCGGACCGGTATTGTAAAAAGCGCGCATGATTGTTCGGAAGGCGGCTTAGCCGTGGCGCTGACTGAAAGCTGCATCAGCGGCTCCGAAAAGATCGGCGCAACCGTCGGCGCGCCGGACTTCCAGGGGCGCCCGGACATCTTCCTGTTCAATGAATCGCAATCCAGAATTATTATCAGTGTGGCGCCCGAGGCGGCGGCTCAGGTGGAATCTCGTGCGGAAGAGGTCGGCGTGCCGCTCGTTCGGCTAGGCGAGGTTGGAGGCAGGACACTTACTATCGATGCGGGTGGCACCTCTTTTGTTTGGTCTTTGGATCAACTCCACGATCCGTGGTATTTTTCAATTGTCCGGGCCTTAGCCCATCAAGATTTGTGAATTCTTTCCGTAACAAGCCTACTCACGAATGCGGCGTCTTCGCCGTGTACGGGCATCCTGATGCCGCAATGTTGACGTACTATGGGTTGTTCGCCCTCCAACATCGGGGACAGGAAAGTGCTGGCATGGTCACGGCGGAGGGATCTAATCAACATTTTAATATTCATCGGGGCATGGGGCTGGTCTCCCAGGTGTTCGGCGAAAAGGAGCTGACTGCGCTAAAAGGCTGCCGATCCATCGGCCACGTCCGATATTCGACCAGTGGTTCTACCACATTAAAAAATGCTCAACCTTTCGTAGTCGATTGCGGCCGCGGCCAGTTAGCCATCGCCCACAATGGAAACCTGGTGAACGCGGCCCCGCTTCGAGAAGAATTGGAGAGCCGCGGCTCAATTTTCCAGACGACAGTAGACAGTGAGATCATTCTCCATTTGCTCGCCCAGCCAAGCGGCAACCGAAACGTGCTGACCCTACTTCGCCAGATTCACGGTGCGTTCTCTTTCGTGATAATGGGAGAACAAGAGATCATTGGCGTACGGGACCCTTTTGGTTTCCGCCCTCTAGTTCTGGGTAAGTTGGATGACGCTTTCATTCTCGCTTCGGAGACCTGTGCGTTCGACCTGATTCACGCCGACTTCATCCGCGAGATCGAGCCGGGTGAAGTGATTATCATTAATGATGACGGCATTCACTCGGAGTGGCCTTTCAAAGAAGAGCGAAAAGCCTTCTGCATGTTCGAGTTTGTCTATTTCGCCCGGCCGGACAGTCTGATCCAAGATCGGAACGTCAGTAAAGTCAGGGTGAACATGGGGCGGGAACTGGCCCGGTTGCATCCAGTAGAAGCCGACATGGTTGTGCCTGTTCCTGATTCCGGTAACTATGCCGCCCTCGGGTTCAGCCACGAGCTCGGCATCCAGTATGAACACGCCTTTGTTCGAAATCACTATATTGGTCGCACCTTTCTACAGCCGACCCAGTTGATTAGAGACTTCAATGTGCGGGTTAAGCTAAATCTCATTAAAGAGCTGGTGAAAGGAAAACGGGTAGTGGTGGTCGATGATTCGGTTGTGCGAGGAACCACCGCCCGCGCGCGGGTAGTAAACTTGCGGGAAGCCGGCGCCAAAGAGGTCCATTTGCGGATTAGCTGTCCTCCGCACCGGTATGCGTGCTTTTACGGTATCGACTTCCCGGATCCGAAGAATCTTTTAGCAAATCAGTATTCCCCGGCAGAGATCAAAGAGTATCTGGGAGTCGACTCTGTTGGTTACTTGGACGTTGACGGAATGGTCCGAGCGACCGGCCTGCCGAAGGATCATTTCTGTCTGGCCTGTTTTGACGGAAATTACCCGGTCGCTTTCGACGGGGAGTTGGACAAGTTCATCATCGAGCGTCGTAAGGCACGATCGCATTTGTTTCAGGAGGAAATCGCACAGCCGCGGTTATTCGTTCCCTCCAAATGAAGACAGCCGTGAAAAAGAAAGCCTACGCGGCGGCAGGAGTCGACGTGGCGCTGGGCAATCAGGTCAAAAGCGGGCTTCAGGAGAAGCTCAAGCGCACCTTCGGTCCGGAGGTTCTGGGCCGCATCGGAGGCTTTGGCGGTCTGTTTCGAGCAGAGTTCGGCGACATGAAAGAGCCCGTGCTGGTGTCCAGCATCGATGGTGTAGGAACCAAGCTGAAGGTTGCTATCGCCCTGAACAGCCACGAGTCGGTGGCTCAGGACCTCGTTAATCATTGTATTAACGATATTGCGGTCATTGGCGCAAGACCGCTCTTCTTTCTCGACTACATCGGAGCCGAAAGATTGAACCCGAATGTATTCGATCAACTGATTTCCGGGTTTACCAAGGCTTGCAAAGCGGGCAATTGCGCACTGATTGGAGGCGAAACCGCTCAGCTTCCGGACCTGTATCATCATGGCGAATACGACTTGGCCGGATGTATCGTCGGTGTCGTAGACAGGCCAAAGATCTTCGACGGATCCAGGATTGTAGCGTCCGATCTGCTGCTAGGCTTACCGTCGAACGGCTTGCATACAAACGGGTTCAGCCTGGCGCGAAAGGTCCTGTTGCAACAAATGCGTCTGGAATTTTCGCAAAAACCCGAGGGCTTGTCTCGGCCCCTGGGAGAAGAGTTGCTCCGAATCCATAAGAATTATCAACCGCTGCTGACAACCGTCCCTGCCAGCCGAATCAAAGGTGCTGCCCATATTACCGGGGGCGGCCTAGTCGACAATATTCCTCGCATCCTACCGGCGATCTGCGATGCACTGATCGATACCAATTCATGGAAAGTGCCATCTATCTTCAGGCTGATTCAACGCGGAGGACGCATTTCCACCGAAGAGATGTACGAAGTATTTAATATGGGCATCGGGATGGTGTTAGTGGTCGCTAGACATCATGCAGAAGAGGTAGCCACCAAGGCCGGAGCCAAAGTAATCGGCCAGGTTACTCCGGGCTCAGGCAGGGTGCTCTTAAGCTGAGCTTGCATCGACATCAAATGCATGCGCACCTGCCTGGGATGCAAGCAATAGTGAGGTTCTTTTCCCGACGCCGCTTTTGGGGGATGGGACTTGGGGCCGGAGTGGTCGGCGCAATCGCCTTGACGGCTCGATATGCATTTAGGACTCGTAGGCCGGTTAAGATCCCGGAGACTATTTCGCCGGCTATTTTCGCGACGCGGGTGTTCTATACGGCGAAAGGTCAACTAGTCTATCACGAATCCGGGAAAGGTGATCCGTTGGTTTTCATCCACGGAATCTATCCAGGGGCCTCTTCGTTTGAATGGTCGCGTGTCTATCCACATTTTGCCGACCGGTTCCAGGTTTTAGCTCCCGATTTAATGGGGTTTGGCGAATCCGCACGTCCTCGACGTCCCTGCGGAGTATACGAACAAGTAGAAAGCTTGGCGGAGTTCCTTCGGGCAAAGGGCGGAGACTTATCGTCTGTCATTGTGGCGAGCGGGATGGGAGCGGCCCTGGCGGTCTTGCTGGCTGAGCGTCACCCGGAATTGCTAAAACGCTTGTTATTGGTGATGCCTATTAACGCAACTACTAAAACAAAAGGACGACGATTCGCCCCTCACCGGTGGATCGCCGCCGTTCCATTTGCGGGCCGGCCGTATTATTACAGGTTTCTCGCCACTCGAGCTCGGATCCGGCTTTGGTTAGCGACAGCTTGCTTCGCGGAGCCGGAAAAAGTCGATGATGAGATAATTGACGTGTTCTCCACCTGCGCACGCCAGTTCGGCGCCGATCGGGCAGCTATCTATTGGCTCCGGGGTAAACTCGACGTGGATCTCGAACGGCATTTGGCCGAAGTCCCTCACCCAGTAACCTTGATCTGGAGCGATGAAGCTCCTGGATACAATCCCGAAATAGGCTACCGCCTTCAGAAAATCCCGAAGCAATGCAATTTCGTGGTATTGGAGAAAAGCGGAGTTTTTCCTGCTCTCGAAACCTCGAAAGAATTCGTCGAGCTATTGAATCGGGAACTCGATTCGAAGCTTCGCGTTTATCCAGGCAAAGGCGAAGAGAAGAAGGCGGGGTAAGGACCGGTGCTAGGGGGGCGCCGGGGTAAGATAAGTCATATAAGTCTTAAATGGCCTATCTTTGTTCCCCGCCTCACGCTGACTTTCGCGGATAGGCAGGAAAATCCACGACTGCCTGTTCCGATTCTCTCTCTGTCTCGGCTTCCAGGTCGTTAAAACCGATACCCAGCCGGTGATCCCGGTAAAGCGTGATCGCGACATTGCGATTCACGCGGATGCATTGCTTAATGGCTTCCGGATCCTTTTCACAGAAGAGAACCGTCTTCCAGGAGAAGATGTGCTTCGGCTTATGAAAATCACTGTTGGCGACAAACGGTAGCCTCTTCAACCCGATCGGATTAAAGATGTCGTCGCGATTCGCTACCTCCCAGGCGTCGAGAAGAGGAGCGTATTGATCGATGTGCTCCCAGAAATAAAGGGTATTCTTGCCCCAATGGGTCTTGAACTCATGAGGATGAGAAGCAATGGCCAGAGCTCCCTGACCATGGATCTCTGCAATGGTCTGGGTGATGCTCAACCCGGGATCAATCGGCCCTTTTAGATCGACAGCCAATAAATGCGCCGAGGTTCGTTTGGTTAGTCCGTCTTTGTTGAACTCCAGCCCTGCCATGAAAAGCAGCCGGTACTTGTCAAAGGCCCTTTTTTTCTCCTTTTCAATGGTTTCGAAGTACTCAGGAAGTTGATCTTGGGTCAGGACCAGGCCGCTCAGATTTGTGACTTTTCCGATGAGCCGGGTGTGATCACAGATATGATCGGTCAGGCACAAACCATCGAACCCACGCTGCCCGTAAAAGTCTACGAGTTCCGCAACGGTCAGTTTGCCGTCCGAATAGAGCGAATGCGTGTGCAGGTCGCAGAGCAGAATAGAGGGAGATTTTTTGCGAATCACCGCGGGCGACTCTGCCGCGGGCACCACGACGCGACGAGAGGGGTCCGGGACTTCCAGGTCGAGAACGAATTGGGCGATCTGGAGCGATGCAGCCGGCCGGCTGAGCTTAGCCACATTTTGGGTCCAGCGCTTAAGTTCGGCGGCATTGTTCTCAAATGCGCCGTCAAGAGCCTCGATAATCGAGTCCGGATCGGGGGCGAGCTGACCACAATCGTTTTCTACGATCAGTCGAGCGTTGCCTTCCTCTTGGCCTGGAACAACCTGACTGATTAAAACCGGTGTTCGGGCGGCAATCGCCTCCTGAATGGTTGCGCCTCCGGCCTTGGTGATTACCAGATGATGGCTGGTAAGGAGCTCCGGCATCTTTGTGGTCCAACCCAAAATTTCAACCCGGTCATCCGTAGCCCTGATTTCTTCCTCGATCGCGCGCCTGAGAGCGATATCGCGTCCCACCGTGACCGTAAGCTTAATGTCCCCTCGTTTGGTTAAGCGGCGAACTAAAGAAGGCGCTTCTTTCTTTCCGGAATTGATCAAATAAAGGACCCGCCGAGGCCCACGATCCTCGTTGGTAAACCGGTGATCGGTCATCTCGGCGAAACGGTGAGTCACCGGAAAACCAAATATGTGGATCCGGTCTTCAGTAACGCCCGCGCCTCGTAATACGGCAGCGGTGTCGTCGTTTGCCACAATGAAATGGTCGCTCGCACACCGGTACCAGATCGAATTAATCGTAATTGAGTCGGTGATTACCGTTATCTCGGAGAAAGGCCGAGGCTCGCCGATCGGGAATACCTGGTCGATGATCGAGCCGTACAGCGGGTAGGTAGAAATAACGGCGTCCGGCTCATATTGGTGAAGCAGGTCCGCCAATGCCCGCTTGAACCTGGTGAGCATGGGCATGTTCGTTTGTACGAACTGAGTGCCATCGATGACGTTGTAGATCTTTCCCCATACTCGGGGAGTTTTGTTGATGGCTGCGATGTATGCGCGCCGCAGAAATTCGTTTAATCTTCCGTAGCAGCGGTCGAAAAGATCAACAATGTGAACATTGACCTCGGCGCCCGCTGCCTTCTCCAAGGCGTCCCGAATATTTCGAGCTGCTGTGTTGTGGCCCTCGCCAAAGCCAGCAGTCAAGATCAGAACATTCTTCATTGGGTACAAAAAAGGATTTCCGGGCCGGTTTCTGTTTTGGAGCTGAATTTGTTCAGTTATAATAAGAGGCCGGTGAGAGTAACTGAATGACACGTTGCCTTCCAGCGATTTTCATATCCGACGGAGGAGTTACGCTTGGACCGGTATAGAGGCCGACGCCATAGCTGCGAAGTCCGCCGTGTCTGTTTCGTCCTGGCACTTGGGTATTCACTGTTGAATTCTGTTTCCCCGGGTCAATCTCCCGACGAAGAGCAACGCCTCAAACAGTTGTTTTTAAAGAGCCGGCAGCAAATGGAAATCGTGCCAAGCCCGACGCCGACGCCAAAACCGACGCCGATCCCGGCGCCAATCCGTCGCAAACCGTTCCGTGATCGGAACGCCGAGGAAGAGTCTCGGCCAACGCGTCCCGGGGAAGCATCTGGTCAAGAACGCGCACGGCGAACTGAAGAACCTGAAAGGACGCCAGTCGAGACTCCAACGCCGACGCCGACGGCGGCGCCAACTCCAACCGCGCATATTGAACCATCAATATCCGTTACACCGCCGGCAGAACAAGAGAGACTTCCAGCACCAACACCCAAGAAAAGGCATCACGGATGGTTCTTATTCGGTTTTCATCCCAAAGATGAAAACGATGAAATCGTAATTCAGAAATCCGGAAGCCAAGGTGAGGCAGTGCCCGCGGGTCATCAAAATGGGCAGTGGCGCTACTTAACCCCTGCTGTCCGCCAGGCGATCGATGAAGCCAGGGTGGCACGAAACCGATGGAAGTATATTGTGGTGCACAACAGCGGTACGCGCCAAGGCAACGCCCGGATCTTCGATTATTACCATCGGCACGTTCGTCGGATGCCAAACGGACTTGCTTATCATTTCGTGATCGGCAACGGAACGTCGTCCGGAGACGGCCAGATCGAGATTGGCCACCGCTGGGCGGCACAACTGGCGGGCGGTCATGTGCACAGCGATTACCTAAACTATATCGCACTCGGCATCTGCCTGGTCGGCGATTTCAATCGCGATCTTCCCACTAGAGCCCAGTACGATGCACTGGACGAGCTCATCCGTTATCTTCGCAGGCGGGTCGGTAAAACGGATGGTCGATACTCTATTGTGCTTGGTCATAAAGAAATCAATCCACGCCCAACCGATTGCCCCGGAAACCGGTTCCCGCTCAACTGGCTGCACCGGACGTTTCCGAACGATTGAGCCCGAAAGCTTCGGGGCTCAAATCGTTCAGAAATGACAAATGAGAGCCGGTTTGCTAAAAAAAAAATGCGTAGCCATTTTTTGAGCAATCCGGCTAGCATGCCTCCATGGAGATCGGGCTAACCGGCGCCTCAGGTTTTCTGGGAAGGGCGATCATCCAAAAAGCCGCAGCGCAAGGGCACAAAATTGTCGGCTTTTCTCGAAGACCAACCAGATCGATACCAGGATGCAGACGGACAGAGCTCTTCAGCACAACGCCCCATTTCAATAATCTGGAACCGCTGATCCATCTGGCTAGAGAATAAATATTCGGGATCTGGACTGCATCGA
>JAFAVN010000585.1 GCA_019242435.1 Verrucomicrobiota bacterium
AACTCTTGCAGGTATTCCGATTGCCGGAATCGCCGGTGACCAGCAATCCGCATTGTTCGGCCAGATGTGCACCAAGCCCGGGATGGCTAAGAATACCTATGGAACCGGCTCGTTCATGTTGATGAATACGGGCACGAAGGTGGTCCCGTCACAGAACAAATTGCTGACCACGATCGCTTGGCGACGCGCTGGAGTGACTGAGTACGCATTGGAAGGCAGCGTTTTCATCACCGGTGCGGCCGTACAATGGTTACGGGACGGCCTTAAAGTCATCCGCACTGCACCTGAGATCGAAGAGTTGGCCGGCTCGGTGCCGGATAACGGCGGTGTCTATTTTGTTCCGGCGCTGGTTGGCTTGGGCGCGCCCCACTGGGATGCGTATGCCCGCGGTGCCATTGTCGGTTTGACGCGAGGTGCAACGGCGGCCCATATCGCCCGCGCTGCTTTAGAGGGAATTGCGTACCAGGTTTCGGACATTCTGTTCGCCATGGAGAAAGATTCGGGCGTCAAGCTGGCCGAGTTACGCGTCGACGGTGGAGCAGCCAAAAATAACCTCCTCTTGCAGTTCCAGTCCGATATTCTCGGCATCCCCGTAGTACGCCCGCACAACACGGAAACGACCGCGTCGGGATCGGCTTACCTGGCGGCATTAGCGGTTGGCTACTTCCAGAATCTGGATGAGCTTGCGAGCCACTGGGAGATCGATCGTACATTCGAGCCGAAAATGTCAGCGGATCAGCGCCAGAGCCTGCTCACTGAATGGAATAAGGCGCTGGGCCGGGCCAAAGCCTGGATCTCATAAATAAGGAAGCACGTGAACCGGGATGACGCTATTGAGGCGATCTCGGACCAATCTACGGTCTGGGATTGTCTCGTAATTGGAGGAGGAGCCACCGGCCTCGGGACTGCGCTGGACGCGATTTCCCGAGGCTATCGAGTGCTCCTGGTCGAGAAGCACGATTTCGCGAAGGCCACCTCCAGCCGCGCCACAAAGCTGGTGCACGGAGGAGTGCGTTACCTCGAACAGGGAAACATCGGTCTGGTACGAGAAGCGCTGCGGGAACGCGGTTTATTATTGCGCAATGCCCCTCATCTCTCGCACCCCCTCCAGTTTGTCATCCCGGCTTACCACTATTGGCAAGTTCCATTCTACGGTGTTGGCCTGAAGGTCTACGACTGGCTTTCGGGCAAACTTTCGCTTGGCAGATCACAAATACTAAGTCGGCGGAAGACCGCCGAATTGTTGCCCAATGTTGAGCAAGAAGGTTTGAAGGGCGGGATTCTTTATCTTGATGGCCAATTCGACGACGCCCGGCTGGCTATCGCTTTGCTCCGAACCTTGACCGCACTTGGCGGCCTCGCCGCCAACTACGTTCAGGTGATCGGATTAACCAAAAGCGGAGAGAAAATCAGCGGTGCGGTCCTTCGAGATGCAGAGACGTCTAAAGAATACCAGGTGCGTGCCAAAGTCGTCATCAACGCAACCGGTATCTTTTCCGATTCAATCCGGCTGTTCGATGATCCCGACGTCGCCAAGGTAATCGCCGTCGCCCAAGGATCACATCTGGTGCTGCCGCCTAAGTTCTTGCAAAGTAAGTCGGCGTTGATGGTGCCAAAGACCTCGGATGGCCGCGTGCTGTTCGCCATCCCCTGGCATAACCGGCTCGTGATTGGCACCACCGATTTTGGTATTCCGGAGCCGCAGGAAGAACCTCGGATTCAACGCCACGAAGTCGAATTCATTTTATCCGAGGCCGGTAAATACTTGGCTCAAGATCCGACTGAAAGCGACGTACTCGCCTGTTTTTCCGGACTGAGACCATTAGTAAAACATGGATCCGGCACGCGCACCGCTAAGCTGTCGCGCAGCCACACGGTAATTGTCTCGCCCTCCGGTCTGATTACGATCACCGGCGGCAAATGGACAACTTACCGCTACATGGGGGAAGATTGTATTAACCATTTCGAACAGGTTGTTGGAGCCGAACATCGACCGTCGCGAACCGGCGATTTGGCGCTGCACGGCAGCACCCGGGACCCCGCCATTTTCAATGCACCCGAACACCTCGCCTGTTACGGAACGGACCGACCCGAGATTGAGACCCGGGCCCGGGCGAATGCGACCCTGGCGGAGCCCATTCACCCTGCCCTTCCTTACCTGACTGCTGAGGTCGACTGGGCGATTGAAAACGAAATGGCTCGCACCGTTGAAGATATCCTGGCTCGGCGAACCCGAGCAATATTACTCGACGCCAAGGCTGCAGCCGAAGCGGCTCCGAAGGTGGCACAGTTGTTAGGCAATCGCCTGGGTCGGGATAAAGATTGGGTCAGCCAGCAATCGCAACAGTTCCAGGCACTCGCCGAGAATTATAAGTTGTGATTGGTGAGAGGTAAACGGTAAGTGGTGAGGCCGGCTACAAGCGGCTGCAAACATCAGTTACCTCCTCACTTCTCACCTTTCACCCGCGCTGCCACTTTTAGCCGCAACGCATTCAACGCGATAAACCCAGTCGCATCCGACTGATTATAGGCTTGCGTCGGATCCGCTTCCATAGTGGCTATGTCCGGATTGTACAAACTCACCGGGCTCTTACGACCGGCAGCAATGATGTTCCCCTTGTAAAGCTTCATTCGTACGACACCGGTCACATTCTTTTGCGACTCGGCGATCAGGGCTTGAATCGCTTCGCGTTCGGGAGCGAACCAGAACCCGTTGTACACCAGTTCGGCGTACTTCGGACCTAACGAATCTCGGATATGCATGACCTCTCGGTCCATGGTGATGGACTCGAGCTGCCGGTGCGCAAAATACAGAATGGCGCCGCCAGGCGTTTCGTACACGCCGCGACTCTTCATACCGACGAATCGATTCTCAACCATATCCACTCTGCCAATCCCATTCCGGCCGCCAAATTGATTGAGTGCTTTCATTACCCAAAGCGGCGAAAGCCTGACTCGGTTCTCTTTTGTCGTGGCAAGCCCACCACTGAAGCGTTGGCTCTTCAGGACCGATTCCAAGTTCTCGTGACCAAGCGCACAACAAACTCCGTTCTCGAATTCGAGCTCAACATAGTCCGGCACATCAGGAGCGTCCTCGGGCGCGACACTGAGTTTATACATCTCCTTCAGTTCCGGCCCGCTGGCATCGGTCCAGGGATCCTCCAATACGCCGCTTTCGAAGCTGATGTGCAACAGATTGCGATCCATCGAGTAAGGCTTTTTCGCAGTAGCAGCGACAGGAATGCCGTGTTCCTCGGCATATCGTATTAATTCAGCTCGGCCAGGGAATTCGTCACGAAATTCCGGGAGTCGCCACGGTGCGATCACCTCGACCTCCGGTGCAAGGGCAGCGGCAGTGAGTTCGAAGCGGACCTGGTCATTTCCTTTGCCGGTAGCGCCATGAGCAATAGCGTTCGCCCCCTCGGCTCGGGCGATTTCGACCATCCGTTTCGCAATTAAAGGCCGAGCGATGCTCGTTCCGAGATAATATTGATTTTCGTAAAGTGCGGACGCCTGAAACATTGGAAAAATGAAATCGCGGGCAAATTCCTCCTGCAGATCATCGATGTAACACTTCGAGGCACCCGTCTTAAGAGCCTTCGCTTCTAAGCCATCGAGCTCTTCTTCCTGGCCGATATCAGCACAGAACGCAATAACCTCGGCGGCGTATTTCTCTTTGATCCATTTCAGAATGACCGAGGTATCAAGCCCTCCCGAATAGGCAACGACGATTTTCATTCCGCCTGCACCCATGCATGACAAATGACAAAATGACAAATGACAAATCGGGGCCGCGAATGGTGCTCGTGTTCGTTTCCTGCTCGGGCTCGATTTCCGCTGCTGTCAGTTCTTTTTTCCAAGCGATAAGGTCGCCAGGACGAAGATCTGAGAAGTGATCGACAGGTTCACGGCCAGGT
>JAFAVN010000366.1 GCA_019242435.1 Verrucomicrobiota bacterium
TTGTTCGGGAAAGAGAGCTGGGAAAATCTCCTCCCAGAATTTCTCGTCCTCGAACCAAAACAGACCAGCCGGGTTCTCGCTCGAGCTTTCAACCGACACTTTCATGATTGTAAGTTGTTCCAAGGCGACAGAACCCGGTGACCAGGCTATTCAGATTCCGCGCTTTCAAATTCGAAATACGACATTCGCCATTCAAAATTCCATCGAAACCGATCCGGCCACCATGGCCCTGGTGCATTAAAGCCAGGCTTTACAACTATTTCAGATCTGTCCTTACCCGTGTAGATTCTTCACCTATGAAACACCGCAAACTCGGCAAAACTGGCTTTGAAGTGTCAGAAGTAAGCCTCGGGACGTGGCAAATAGGAGCTTCCTGGGGTTCGATCTCGGAAAAGGACGCTATCGCATTACTGCACGCCGCCATCGACAATGGAATCAATTTCTTCGATACCGCTGATGTTTACGGAGATGGCCGGAGCGAGCGGCTGATTGCCCAGGTGCTCGGCGAACGCTCGGAGAAAGTGTATGTGGCGACTAAGGCGGGCCGCCGTTTACAACCGCATACTGCCGACGGGTACAATGAGAAAAATTTAACTGCTTTTATTGAACGAAGCCTGACCAATCTGGGGCGAGAGACACTCGACCTGGTGCAACTGCATTGCCCGCCTACCGACGTCTATTATCGGCCCGAAGTTTTTGATGCTCTGGAAGGCCTGAAAAAGGCGGGAAAGATTCTGCACTACGGAGTGAGCGTGGAAAAAATCGAGGAAGCGATCAAAGCCACCGAATTTCCTGGGCTGGCGACGGTGCAGATCATCTTCAACATATTCAGGCAACGCCCGAAAGAATTGTTCTTTCATCTGGCGCAGAAGCGGGATGTCGGTATCCTCGTCCGGCTGCCGTTAGCGAGTGGATTGTTAGGAGGAAAGATCACAAAGCAGACCCAGTTCGCGGCAGACGATCATCGCGCTTACAATCGACGCGGTGAACAATTTGATCGCGGTGAAACCTTCTCAGGCGTTGATCTCGATGTTGCACTGGAGGCAGTTGAACGCGTGCGAGGCCTGGTTCCGCCAAATGTCAGTATGGCGAACTTCGCTCTGGGATGGATTCTGCAGTTTTCCGAGGTGAGCTGTGTCATTCCAGGAGCGAGAAATCGCGAACAGGTTCTGGAGAACGTCAAAGCAGCAGCGCTACCCGCAATCGATGCTAGACAGATGCAAGAACTTGCGAAAATTTACGAAGACCAGATAAAACCGCTGGTACATCAGCGGTGGTAAGAGATGGTTGTCACTTTTACCAGAACTGGGATATCAGCAAGGCTAGGCAACGGGATAGCTAATCGAGAGCGCTTCGCATGAGAAAACGGCTCGGAGAGTTGAAAGGCTCGGCTGCCGGTCGTTTGCGCTTACTTACAATGACCCGTTAATTTTTGGCCGAGTACACGATTGGGTGTCCGCCGGGTTCCGGTCAGTTAGGAGCGCAATCCTTAGGGGACGAAATTCTAGGTTCTAAATTCGAAACTCCTTCTCTAGTCTCCCTATCTGATGGCCGAGCAGCCTCAAGTTGTGCAAGAGCCTTCGGCTGTTGCGCAAAGAATGTCAAACCTGCCGGCACCTCGACTAATCCCGAATCCTGGTATTCAACGCGGCCGGTCACGGCGGACCGGGCGCGCTTTAGCATTTTCCATTGGTTGCTGTCTTTTTCCGTTCCTGGCGATCCTGATGGTATTCGCTTTGCCGGCCCTGCTACATCTGGCGGATGCCCGCCCACAGAAGCAGCGCTCGGTAAAGCAGCCCTTCTTAGTGGAGAGGCCGCGGGAGATCCGAGCGAATGCAACTTATTCACAGCTGCAAGAATGCTTTGTTAATACTCCCGGAGAATCGGCTTGCAACCATGGCGCTTCTCTGGTGGCGCTCTCAGGTGGAGCGTTGCTTTGCAGTTGGTATGCGGCGTCGAGTGAAGCTGCGCCGAATGCGCAGATCCTGTGCAGCCGGCTGGAAAAAGGCGCCGGTAGCTGGACTCGTCCTGAGGTAATTATTCGTCCGCAAACCCCTGTGGGTGGATGTTGGCTGGGCAACAAGTCCGTTGGAGATACTGTTCTCTTTTTAGACCGAGATAACTGTCTTTGGCTATTTTTCGCTGGTGTTCCCTTTGGCGGTTGGACGGCTTCTCACGTCGATTTTGTAATGTCACCGGATCTCGGGTTGCATTGGTCTACTGTCCGTCGTTTGGTCAGCGGGTTCAGCCACTCGCCGCGAAGTAAGCTAATCGAACTGTCTGACGGCCAGGTTATGATGCCATTGTCTGCCTGGCCTTTTCGCTGGGAAGGTTACACCGTCTCACTCTCGCTACATCGTGGTGAGATTTTGGCCAAGAGCTCCAGGTCGATAATTCCGGGACCGGAAAACAGCCAACCCAGCTTGCTAGAGTTGAACAACGGTAGAGTCCTGGCTTATTTGCGAAATCCACGGGGCGGCTCGCTTCTCTTCTCGAAGTTGGATGCCGACAGGCAAAAATGGTCCGCGGCTAAGCCGTTGAACCTGCCGAGCCCCGATTCGCCAGTTGACGTGATCGAATGCCAAAGCGGCGTTTTGATAGTGTACACTTCGAATCAGAAACGCCGGACTTCGATGAGCCTGGCCTGGGCGGCAGACGGTGAACATTTCAATAAGGTATGCGATTTGGGTGATGCAGCCGATGTTAGTGCGTCCTATCCTACGATCGTCCGATC
>JAFAVN010000055.1 GCA_019242435.1 Verrucomicrobiota bacterium
TTCCTGGGCCTTCTGCGCCGTTCGGGTCACGCGAGGTTATCGCGGGAACGCCGCAACGCCGTGAGATCCAGCGCGATGGAGGGGAGCCGTTTTGTAGGCGCGCAGCTCTATTCGCAGCAGGCGGCTCCCGGAACAACCCGCGGTTGCCATTTGACCTGTTGGATTGGGGGTATTTGAGCAGTGCGCCTTCTGCGAGTTGTAGTCCTCACCCCATTGGAAGGCCCGGTCAAGGGCTCGCGTCCGCCCCATCACAATCCGCTGAATCGATGTTCCGGTTCTCCACCGACCTTCAACTCAACCGCCATTAGCGCACCTTCAAGCGGATTCCGGGAAAGCTGTTCCGCGGTAAGTGAAAATCGAGCCGACGTGATGAATAACGTTTTCCCTTCCCGTCCGCCAAACGTGCACGAGGTCGGATTGGTTACCGGTAGGCGTAGCATTTCGTCAATCTTCCCTTCCGGCGTGATTCGTACCAAACAACTTCCACCGAACTGAGCGTTCCAAAAACAACCATCATGATCGATACTAGATCCATCTGGCGCACCTGGTAATCGCTCAAGCCGCCAGCAAACCGGGTTCGAAATCAAACCTTCGTCGGCGTGATAATCGTACCGTAAAAAGAGGTTACGAATTGTATCGGCGCAAAAGAAATAGCGATTGTCCGGCGACCAAGCCATCGTGTTGGAGATCCCGAACTCATGCGCAGTCAAACGCTCGAAGAGATTCGGACCATCGTAGCGAAACAAGGCGCCTCGATTGGTTGTAATCGGTTTGAGAGTTCCATCGGGATTCAGGTTAGTCTGCATCGATCCAACCCAAAACCGGCCGCGCGGATCGCACTTACCTTCATTCAACCGGTTATCCGAAAAGGGATCGGGCTTGACTAACAAATCGAAATCCTGATGGCCGTTCCACACATAAATTCCGCTGGCAAGCGCTACAATGATGCCCGCGTGGTTCTCGGTCATGGCTAGCGCAGTGGGAAAGTCAGGCGCGACCCATTCTTGTTGAGTACCTTCGATGGTATGATAGCTCCTGATCTTTTTCCTGACGATATCCACCCAGTACAGCTGCCCTGTCGCCTCATCCCAAACCGGGCTTTCCCCGACGGTATCGCCGGCGTCCAAAAGAATCTCGACGTTCACGTCCGAATCTCACTCTACTTTTTCAGGATCTGCCCAAGCCGTGTTTGGGACCAGCGAGTACCAGCCGGGGCGGGTAGGATCACGATCATAGGGATATCCGCCAAGATGTCGGAAGAGATCAGCGTATTTTTCCAGGCGATCACGGTCTAGTTTCACACCAAGTCCCGGTTGATCCGGGACCTTGATCTTCCCCCCTTGGTACTTCATGAGGCCGCCCACAATGATATCGTCAAGAAGATGGTGATAATGGGCGTCGGCTGTAAAAACGAGGTTAGGAAGCACCGCGCCTAGATGCAGCATCGTGGCTAATTGAATTCCTAGTTCACCCGATGAATGAACGGCTATACCGAGCTGGAATGTTTCGCAGATTGACGCCGCTTTTACACACGGCCGGATACCGCCCCAAAACGTGGTATCGAGCAAAATCACATCTACTGCAGGGTCCAAAACGTTAGTTGCCAACTGCTCAAAATTTATGACGACGGTATTGGTTGCCAACGGAATCCGGACGTTCTGACGCACGCGACGAACTCCATTCAGACCCCAGGTCGGATCTTCATAATAGTCATTGTTCAAATCTTCGATCCCATGGCCGAAACGAATCGCTTGCTCCACCGAAAAAGCTGCATTGGGATCATACCGCAATGTGTCATTGGGAAACGCCTCGGCCAGTGCGCGATAAAGTCGCAGCTCGTAATGAGGTGGAAAGACGCCGCCCTTCAATTTATGCGAACGGAAACCCTGACGCGTTTTCAGCGCTCGCGCATATTCCAATAGTTGTTCTTCTGTTCGTATTTCTCCCTTGCCGGTTTCCGAATTTGGTAACCGGAAAAAAAGGTAACTGGCAAACTCTACCTCGTCACGGATCTTACCCCCGAGAAGATCATAGACTGGAACTTCCAAGAACTGTGCTACGATATCCAGACAGGCGAACTCCAATGCGGCATGAATCTGAGTTCGATTATTGTAAAGGCTTGCAGTTGGGTTACAGATTTTGAATCGAAGCGCCTCAAACTCAAAAGGGTTGTGGCCTTCAAGATAACCCTTCATCTGTCTGAACGCGCTCTCGGCTGATTCGCCACCTCCACCCATCTCCCCAAGCCCGGTGATCCCAACATCGGTATCGACTTCCACGATCGTACGCACGAATCGGCCCCAGTGCGTTCCATTCGAATGCCGTAACGGCGCTTCCAAAGGAACCGCCACCGTTGTTGGTCGAATATCGGTGATCCTTGGGCGTTGCTGGCTCACAGGAACCCCCTTTTGGCTAAAATAATTTCCTACAACAAAATGTGTGGAATTCTTAGTTGTCCATCACCCTCCGCCTTCAAAAAGCGTGCCGCTGAAGGCCGTCTCAGTCGCGTTCCGGTTCGTACCGGAACGCTATCGAAAGCCGGTTCCACGAATTGATACTCATCACGGCTAGGTTGAGATCGACGAGTTCCTGCTCGGAGAAAACGCGAGCGGCTTCCGCGTAGATTTCGTCGGCCAAATGATGGACAGAAATTAACGTAACGGCTTCAGCCCAGGCCAGCGCGGCGCGTTCTCTGTCCGAATATTCGGCGGCCTCCTGCCAGGCGTTAAGCAGATGAATCTTGCGTTCAGCGATCCCGAGTTTGAGCGCATCTCTACGATGATAGATGATGCAGTAGGCGCACCCATTGATCTGAGAGATACGCAGCTTCACCAGTTCCCGAAGTTCAGGCTCAAGCGTCGACTTTCTTAAATGAGCTTCGATGTCGTAAAGACTCTTCAACGCTGAACCAAGCAGCTGATTTACTTTCGACTGCTCCATTCGCTGTGAAACGGGGGTTATCGTACTCATACACAAGTACAACCGAACATTCTCTTCTGACTTCTGTCACGGGAAAAATGCAGCTACAGGTTGAGCGTCGATTCGAACTGATACCAAGTGATGGTGCCGTTCGATCAATTTCTCGTTCTATTCAAATCACGGTAGCAAGCCCCAGCTCTTTAGCTGCGCGCAAAAGCGGGCGATCTCGCGTCCATATCTGGCAAACGATAATAGGGTCGAGCCGATAAGCAGGACGTCGGTCCAGCCATTACTGAAGATTATCGCAGGCAGATGTGCTCGAAATAAGCGAATGTAAATCATGAGCGTGCAGGTTTACGGCTGTAATCACTTAGCCATTGAAGTAGGCGACATCCAAAAGGCGGTGGCATTCTATCAAGATCTTTTTGGGTTGGAGAAGTTGGATCAGGGCGAGGGCGACGCGTTTTTCAAACTCGGTGAACATCAGTTTCTGGCGATGTTCGAGCGAAAGAACATGAACGCCGATGCCAGCGATCGGCATTTTGGTATCATGGTGCGGGATGCAAATCAGGTCGCTGAAGTGCGCGATAAGTTAACAACGAAATACCGCATTAAACTGATCCCGCCGTTCGGCTGCGACTTCCGTGATCCCTGGGGAAACCGAATTCAGGTGGTTGATCTACACGACGAGTCGCTGATTTGGCTTTTGCCATATCGAGAAGTGCAGAAAACTGGACTCTCTTTTTAGATCGCCTTACGCCTGGCAGGGTGTATCGGTTGCTGCCTCCACAGGAAGCGCTACGAAAAACATGAAGTGGCTTCTCGACCCTGTTTTAGCCGGGCCCAAGATTAGCTCCGTAGGAGTTAAATCTTTATAGCCGGGCCCAAGATTGGCTCCGCAGGAGCCGGGCCCGAGATTGGCTCCGTAGGAGTTAAATATTTATAGTAACCGCAACGTAGAAGCGATGAGCTCCGCTAGGAGCGGCATCCAAGACCCTGCACCGGAGGTTACCGCTTCCCAAACAGATAGTGCTCCTACGGAGCTGTTTTTTTTTGCGTTTAGATCTATAAAGATTCGGCTCCTCCGGAGCCGTTTTTCAAGAGTCTGCTAGGGGCACAGCCCTAGGAATAGCCAAAATAGACGGTCAGCGCTGACGCGTTGTCAGCCTGGAAGGGTGCCGGCTGGCGGCCTGACTCCGCCAAGCCTACGTCGCGGCCCTGGTCCTGGGTGATGCAAACCGAGGAGTCAGGCCGCGCCATAGCGAAACGGAGGCTCCCGCGCGCGTTGAGTAACTTATCGATAGCTCACCCCCGTGGCTCATCGGAAAGCCAGGGATTGCGGCATCGCACCGGTTGAGAACGCCATCATTGCCAAGTTCTGAGATATTGCAGCCCAGCAATCGGCCCCACCATCAGCAACCGTCCCTCCGGCCTCGGCCGGCGACACTCTGTCCAGATTTCTCCCTCATCGCGTTTTTCAATCGGCACGCGAAGGTTCCCAGTATCAAACGATGGACGCTGAGTGCGTAGAAGATTAGAGTAGGCAGGATTTCGGAGCCCTTGAAGCGGAGACCCAGCCGCCGCGCCGGTTAGCGCGACGCAGCAAATTTTTCGGACCAAGAGAAGACGGTTAGTCGGTAAATAAAATCGCCAAAAGAGGAATCCTCCATGTATAAGAGATTACGTCGTGCGACGCTGGTAACTGCGGTTTTCAAACTGTCTAGCTCCAAATGCAACGCGACCATATAGCAACCGGCGCTGCCCTCGTGGCTAGTGGAACTAACTTCCCTGACCTCGAAGTCAAGGACGCCCAGCTCATCTTCGGCGCCGTTTGGCGCGAGCTGGAGGGGCAGTTCGGCCGCAGCCAGATGAGGTTCCCCAGGGAATTGATCCTGCTCGGAGGAGCACCTGGCTCCGGCAAAGGGACGAACTCGGACTTCATTCGCAAGGTACGGAGTATCGACGCACTGCCTCTGGTCATTTCCCAGCTGCTTAACACTCCGGAAGCGGTCGCCATCAAGGCGCGCGGCGGAATGGTTGGGGACCGGGAGGTAGTCAGAATACTGTTTCGTAAGTTGCTAGAACCCGAATATAAAAACGGTGCGTTGCTTGACGGATTCCCGCGTACCAAGGTGCAGGTGGAGTGTCTGAAGCTGCTCTTTGACGAGATGATAGCGCTCCGGCGGGAGTTCTCAGGCACGCCGAACGAGATTCATTTCAGAAAGCCTATCTTTCAAATCATGGTGCTGTTCGTCGACGAGGCGGAGAGTGTGGCGCGTCAGCTCAAACGCGGCCGACAGGTAGTTGCCCATAACGAGGAGGTCATTCGCTCGGGTGTGGGCGAGTTATGGGAGGAACGCGCGACCGACTCGAGCCAGGCGCTCGCTCGGAATCGCTACCGCGTATTCAAAGAGCAAACCTATGATGCTCTGGTTTCGCTCAAGCAGATCTTCCACTTCCACTTCATCAACGCGCAGGCGCCAATCCCCGAAGTACAGGCGAACATCCTGCGCGAGCTCGAATACCAAAGCTCGCTGGAGTTAGACCCGCGTACTTTTGATAGGCTTCGGAAGTTGCCTCTGGCCAGCGATATCGTTCGCCACGCCCGGCAGGACCTCGTCCGCAGGTTGGACAGCTACGAGCTTGAGCGGCCGGAAACATTTAGCGGGGTGATCGAATTTATCGATGCAAAGATGATGCCTATCGTTGTCCGTCATGCGATTTCGGGCGTCGCCAATATCAACTCGGAAGACGTTTTGTTTCAGGACCCGGTCGCTTTGGCTATGCTGATCGACGTCTTTTCCGAGCGCGGCTTCCATACGACGGTGGATGTTACTCGAGCTTGTGTGCCAGTGCGCATCGATCTACAGAGCGGGGAGATTTTCTCCGAGGAGAAGAAAGTCTTCCGTTTCAGCGTGCGCTTCAAAAGCGCACAGGTTCGAGGCTAACTTAAAACACCGCAGCCTGAGAAGAGGTCGCGGCGGCCGGACGACAGGATGTCGCACAACGATAGACAAGCACGCCAGAGATCCGGGCAACATAACGATCTGCGTTAGGCGCGACACACCCGCTCATTCTACTGCTGCGTTTGAGGCGATCTTACCATCGCTGCACATCTAGTAACCTTTCAAAATAATTTTGTATAGTTATCAATTACGCCGGAAGTTGTCGATAGACTTTGGCACTCAAACTGTTAACAGTTCCTTAGTATTTCACGATTGACCTGATCGCAATAACCGGACAAAGAGTGATCCAACGGTTATCCACAGAGGATTCGAAAGGATAAGCAAAATGCCAGAATCAGTTGCTATCGTCACAGGTGCAAGCCAGGGAATTGGACGGGC
>JAFAVN010000070.1 GCA_019242435.1 Verrucomicrobiota bacterium
ACTGGCAGCGAGCCGCCCGCCCATTTCGGAGGGGAGCGGCCGAGCTCCGAAAGAAAACAGAAGAGAACAATAACGGGGCGGCTGCCGGGCGTTGCCCCTTTGGTTTCAATCAGCGCAGGGGTCGTTCTTGGGAGCCGCCTGTTAAGACCGGCCGTCAAAGGTGATAACGCTGTCCCAAACACGCGGGGTTCACCTTTGTGTGTTCCAAAGCGGCTCCCGTCCAGCCGCGGAGCAGTCATGCGCCTTCTGCTGTCTGCGGTTCCGAACGAGCATAAGCCTACAGCACTGCGCTCATCCCGCCATCCACGTACAGGATTTGACCATTCACGAATGACGATGCGTCACTGCTGAGAAACACGGCAGCTCCTACTAACTCGAAGGGCAATCCCCATCGCCTGGCCGGGGTTCGCTGTTTAACCCACCCATCGAACTCCGGGTTGTCCGCCAGAACCTGAGTCATCTCGGTAATGAAATACCCGGGTCCAATCGCATTGATCTGAATATTAAACTGCGCCCAGTCTGCACACATGACTTTGGTCAGCATTTTGAGCCCGCCCTTGGCAGCGGTGTACGGGCCGGTGGTGGTTCTGGCAAACTCGCTCATCAACGAGCAAACATTGATAATCTTACCCTCCTGACGGCTGATCATTTCTTTGGCGACCTCACGGGAAACGATCATCGCGCCGGTCAAGTTCGCCTGGATAACTTCGTTCCAAACGGTGAGGGACACTTCGTCCAAACGGACCCGACGCTGGATTCCAGCGTTGTTGATCAGTACATCGATCGCTTTCTCGCGGCAGAGCTCCGCGATAGCATTTCGAACTTCGCTCTCAGAGGTTATGTCAAAACGCCCTTCCTCGACGGGGTATCCTTCTTTTCGTAGACGATCCGCAGCATCGCGGAGCTTATCGATGTTTCGCCCGTTAAGGATCACCTGGGCGCCGTGCCGAGCCAGTCCCTGGGCGACATGGAAACCAAGGCCGGCATTGGAGCCGGTCACAAGGATACGTTTGTGTGAAAGGTCGAAGAGATTCACGATCAAGTGGGGATAGAAAAGAAAAGCCGTCGCGTAAGGAAACCTGGGTTGATTGTACGAAAACCTACGACCAACTACACAGAGGCGCACCCAGACTTTGACGGGCACTGGCATGCTTCGCTTGTCACGCCCGAGATCATATACCAGAGTTGAGACACACCCAAAAAGCCAAACCTGCAAGTTTTAACCGCAATCTCTGCCAGCCGCTAATCCTTATGATGTTCGCCTGTGTTATCCATGGTGCGCGCGACCTTCGAGTGGAGTCTCGCGAGATTCCGACACCGCAGCCAAAAGAAGTATTGATCCGTCTCGGTGCGGGGGGAATTTGCGGATCGGATCTACATTATTTCCACGACGGCGGCGTGGCTGATTTCAGGATCCGCCAGCCAATGATTCTTGGCCATGAGGTGGCTGGTGAAGTGGTGGCTTGCGGCGCTGAAGTCGGGTCTGTGAAGCCCGGGGACCGCGTGGCGGTGAATCCCGCGAAATATTGTGGAGTCTGCCCACAATGTCGCGCCGGTCGCGCTCATCTCTGTTCTGAGGTCCGTTTCTTCGGCAGCGCATCCCGCTTCCCCCACGTTCAAGGCGGATTTTCTGAGTTTTTCGTGGCCGCGGAAAGCCAATGCGTGCCGGTGACCTCGGGGATCTCATACCCTGAACTGGCTTGTGCCGAGCCGTTGGCGGTGGCTCTCCACGCGGTAAACCAAGCCGGTGGACTTACCGGGAAAAGCGTTTTAGTAACGGGCGCCGGTCCGATCGGCCTGCTGGTGGCTACCGCTGCCAAGTTTGCCGGGGCATCGGAAATCACGATCACCGATCGATTTTCAGCGCCTTTGGCGATCGCCGCGAAGCTGGGAGTAGACCACACTCTCAACATCGCCGAGCGTCCTGAGGCGTTAAAAGAATTTATCTCCGACCGGGGTGAGTTCGACGTGGCCTTAGAGGCATCCGGTGCGGTTCCGGCCTTAGTCAACTGCTTTGAGTCGGTTAAGCCCGCCGCCAGAATTGTACAGGTCGGAATGTTATCAAGCGCACAACTGCCGCTTGGCCGCATCATTTCCCGCGAAATCGAATTCGTCGGCACTTTCCGGTTTAATCAGGAGTACGCCCAAGCGGTAAAGCTTCTCGAGAGCGGTCGAATCAACGTCCAGCCGTTGATTACACACCGGCTTCCGTTAAAAGGGGCAGTGGAAGCCTTTGGTGTCGCCTCGGATCGAAACCAGGCGATCAAGGTGAGCCTGGTGCCGCCTTAAGAAGCTGGGGGCCCGCAAAAATATCGGCATTTTTTGCGCCGCGGTTCACCCCTTATACAGCATCAGCCCTTTCAGCGCGTCGACTGCTCGGTCGAGCTGCTCGTCCTTTTCCCGAGCGACCAGCTCTTTCTCGTCCGGATTTAAGAAACTGCCGCGTTGCCGGAGGAGAAGCGCTCGTTCTTCTTGACGGGTCATCGAGCTCATAATGTCCGGTTTAACGCCTCGCTCCTGAATCGTTTCACGATTGGGAGCAAAATAGCGCGCCACGGTCAGTCGCATGCCGGCGCCGTTGGGCAGCTCAAATTGCGCCTGCACAAGTCCCTTTCCGAAAGTGGTCTCCCCAACAATGACTGCTCTGTGGAGATCCTTCATGGCGGCAGCGACGATTTCCGAGGCGCTGGCGCTCTCGCTATTTACCAGGATCGCAACCGGAAAATCCCCACGCGGTTTTGAGGCGGCATCCGTAAAAAACTCCTGGTGTGCCGCCGGATCTCGTCCCTCGGTGTAAACCACCATGCTTTTTGGCGGTAAGAAAATTCCGCAGGTGTCAATAGCGCTCTGGACCAGCCCGCCAGGATTAAATCGTAGATCCAATACCAGGCCCTGCATTCCGTCAGCCAATAAGCCGTCCACCCTGTGGGCGAGTTCCGTCGCTGTCGGTTGATCAAATTCGGTAATTCGCACGTAACCAATCTTGAAGTTAGCGGTTTTGCGGCTGTCGAGCACATGTGCGTCTCGCACGCTATTTACCCGGTATACCTCACGGATAACTTGAACGTCGGTAGTCGAATTATTGGATGGCCGGTGGATCCTCAGATGGACGTTTGTACCGGCGGGTCCGCGGAGCAGGGGACCGATATCTTCCACGGTCTTATGCTCTACGTTTACATCGCCGATCCCGAAAATCTGATCGCCAGGTAAAATGCCCGCCTTAGCGGCCGGAGCATCTTCCACAGCCGACACCACTGTGAGCCGCCCATCAATCCCCGATACAACGATCCCGATGCCGGTTATTTCTCCCCGGTTCTCTTCCTGGAACTCCTGATAGTCCTCAGCATCGAGAAAAGCGCTATGCGGGTCCAGCTTCGAGAGCATCTGGTGAAGCCCAGCATTCACCAGCTTTTCAGAACTCGTTTTCTTGGGGTCGACATAGTCCTGCTTAACCAGTTCGAAAGCCTGAGTGAAAACGCGCACCCACGTGCCCGCATCATCTCCCGCCGTGACCTCTGCCTTGCCGGAACTCAAAATGTAACCGCCCACCAGCAGGTCTAAAACGACAAATAAGATCCCGAAAGCGACACCAAAAACTCGATTGATTCTCATCCACGCCAAACTCGCCCCAATAAAGGTGACAAATGACAGATGACAATGATAAATTCGGTGCTTTTGCGGCGCTAGGCCAATAGTTTCCAAACAATCTCTCCAGCGCTCGCTACCAAGTTAGGAAGGCCTAAATGCCCAATTTGCCGGCCGTCACTTGTCATTCAAACTAGTGTCCTCTCCCCATAAATGGCCTAGCTAGCTTCCAGCGAGTTTGCGACCAATGCCAGGACGAATTTTGATTATAACGGGTGCCAGCCGCGGGATTGGGGCCGCGGTTGCGCTAAGAGCGGGCAGCGCGGGCTACCAGGTGGTGGTGAATTACTTGGAAAGCGAAGCCGCTGCCCGGCACGTAGTCCAGGATATTCGGGACGCGGGCGGAACCGCCATTCCGGTCAAGGCGGATGTAGCCACTGAGGCCGGTGTACTCAAGTTGTTCCAGGAAACGGAGGCTACGCTCGGCCCCATCTATGGCCTGGTAAATAATGCAGGTACTACCGGCGGCCTTGCTCGAATCGACGAAATCACCTCGAATATGCTGGAACGGCTGATGGCGGCTAATGTGATCGGGCCTATGATTTGTCTCCGTGAAGCGGTCAAAAGGATGTCTACGCGATATGGGCATTCGGGAGGGGTGATAGTGAATATTTCATCTCTGGCCGCCCGCATTGGAGGCGCCGGCGAATGGGTGCACTACGCGGCTACGAAGGGCGCGATCAACACGCTCACGATCGGACTGGCGCGGGAAGTGGCGAATGAAGGGATCAGGGTAAACGCCGTTTCGCCCGGTCTCATTGAGACCGACATTCACGCAACTGCCGGCGCTCCAGACCGATTAGACCGCCTCAGACCAGGTATCCCGATGAAACGCGCAGGCACCCCCGACGAAATCGCCGCTGGTGTACTCTGGCTGCTATCTTCGGAAGCCTCTTACGTCACCGGCACAATCCTGGAGATTGGCGGCGGCCGGTAGGCGGACGGACGGGAGCTCGTCCGCACGACAAAGGACAGGTGACAAGATGACAAATGGTGATTGGCCATGTGGCGCGACCCTGCTTGCGGCTCTCTACATCGGCTTGGTTTAACATCAATCCTCGCTGCACCCGTAGCAGCCGGAACTTGTCATTTGTCAGGGGGACGAGCCTCCAGCGAGGACGCCGAGAACGCCTGCCGGTAACGGTCGGGCGTGAGAAAATATCGGCGGCGGAACACTTTCCCCAGATGGGTGGCGTCGGCGAACCCTGTGAACTCGGCGATGGCTGAAAGCTTCAGGTTGGTGCCCACCAGAAGGCGCGTGACTTCTCCCAGCTTTACATCGGTGACGAATTTCGCCGGTGTGAGACCGGTCACATTACGGAAGTAGTGTGAAAAGGCGCTCCGGCTCATTTTGCGCCGGCCCGCCAACTGTTCAACAGTCGGGCCGCCACTCCGCATTTCCTCGAGGATTTCCGTCTTAAGCTCATTCAAGAGCCGTTCTCTAGGGGCAGGCGGATGAAGCAGCGCATGGCCGAACCGCTCATATTCGAGCAGGAACGCAAATAAAAAGCTCTCTTCCGAAAACTCGTCACGCGCCGCGGCACTTCGGACCCAGCCGTACAGATCGACGGCTCTAACAATCAAGGCGCTATCGGCCGGAATCCGCCAGACTTGGGGAGCCGTTTTTAAACGTTTGCGCATTCGTTCCACCACATAGGCATGGTGAATAATGAACCAGAAAAAGGTCCAACCGGATGATTTCTTCGGAAGACAATATATATCGTCGCTCGGAACTATAGTGGTGAACGCCGTGCCAGGCTCCAGCCGATAAACCGATTTTCCGGCCTCGAGATTGCCCCAGCCCTCCAGGGTATACTGCCAAACGACATACGGATACTTCGGGTGACCTCCCCGTTTTCGCCCGTCCCAATAGTAGTCAACCGGATCTGTCCGCGTCTCCAGCCCGGAATAGACGCTGCCGGCGTAGGTGGAACCGGGTCCGGGTGTACGAGAGATGGCGCGAAGAGTGGTGTACAAAATCCGGAGGTCGCGTCCCTGATCCGAGACTCGCTTAAGCGATACGCCGTTGTTCACAAATCGACTATTATCAGTCCGGAGCGACTATTGCCGTAGAGTTTGGATTGATCAAGCTGGAAAGGTCCGGCCAGGAGTTTTGTCCGGAAGTTCCTAATATCCCCCTACTTACTTGATCTCCCCTAACCATGATTACGCGTCTATTGGTTACCCGTTCCTTTGCGCTGCTCGGCGCATTGGCCTTCGCCACCAGTCTTCAAGCGAAGGACCTTGACCTCTGGTTCGTTCCTATGTCTCAGGATGGACCAGCCAAAGGCCCATTGACTAAATGGGTTAGTGAAAATATCCCGAAACTCTTGCCGGGTGTAACCCTCAACAACAATTTTGGTCCGCCTATCTACCAGGACGCCCAACAGAAATTCATCGTACAGGGCCGGCGCGGAAAACCGGATGTGATTGAAGGCGTCCTGGAAGGCATGATTGCCTATCAGAAGGCCGGGCTGCTTGAGCCACTTGATAGCCAGTTTAATCAATGGGCGGATAAAGAGCAGTTCATCCCCAGCACCATCAAGGCGCTAACCATCAACGGGAAATTGTATGGTGTTCCCTACAATACGAATGTGCGCGTCCTGGTTTACCGGAAAGACCTGTTCCAGAAATACGGGATCGAAGCACCGAAAAGCTGGGATGACCTTTTGAAGGACGCAGCATTAATCTCTTCAAAAGAAAACGGCGTCGCCGGGTTGGCTCTAACGACAGCAAACGGCAGCGTCCGCACCTTCCAGGAGTTCATTTCGTTCTTCTTCCAAGTCAATGGTGGAGAGAACCCATTCAAATACAACGAGAGCTCCAAGAAATGGGAAATGAACACGACGGCGGAGAAACTGGCGGAGGTGCTGAAGCTCTACCAGGACGTTTTCTTTGCCGGCAACCCGCCCGCTGCCAATCAGAACACGCGCGGCAACGATTACCAGGCCACGGACACAGACTATGTTTCCGGTAAGTCCGCTATGGTGCCGATGGGGCCCTGGCTCTACTCCTATCGTCTGACCGGAGACGTGGCTAAGAAAATTCTCGAAGAACAAACCGGAGTAGCTCCGCTGCCTTTACCGTCCGGAGGAACCCAAGCAACCTACTTGGAGGTAAAGCCGATCATGATCAATGCCTACAGCAAAAACAAAGAGGATGCTTGGTCTCTGATCAAGATTCTGACCAGCAAAGAGTTCGTGGCTATGGCTAACCAGTTAGAAGGTGTGAACCCGCCCCGAAAAGACGTGGCCGCCCTGCCGGAGTTTAAGGATAACTGGTGGCAAAAGGCTTTCAGCTCCCAGCTGGAAACCGGAGTCGCTCTGGCGCCAATTAACTGGGGCTACGTAGTAAACGATATCACGCAGGCGATCCAGAAAGTAATCTACAAGAACAGTTCGCCCGAGGACGCTGGAAAAGAGCTTTACAATACCCTCCAGCAACGAGCGAACAATAATCAGCTGTAAAAACCTGGGGACCGGAGATTGGAAGGATGGAAGACTGGAAGATTGGAAGGTTGGAAGATTGGAAGACTGGAAGATTGGAAGGTTGGAAGGTTA
>JAFAVN010000377.1 GCA_019242435.1 Verrucomicrobiota bacterium
GCTCAAACCTCAGCCAAAGAAAGCCGTCTCGGGTTTGAGCAATTCCCGCCGTCACATTTTGGGGAAGCCCCTGGTCCTGATCCCAGCGAACTAACCGGTATTGGCTTAGAGACCGGCCGGGATCCAGGGCGAAACTACTGCCGAGGAGACCGGAAATCGAACTCATTAAAGAAAGCACCAGGGTCATCCGCCGGACGGTATAAAATCGCTTCGTTCGGCCTCTGCGCGGACAGCCAAGATCGGTGTAGTGACCAGGGAACGCTGGTTCTCCCGGTAGAGTTGGCCCCGTTTTCATTTGGCTCCTTCGAGAAAGCTTAGCTCGAAAGACTGCTCAGTATGCTTAATTGCCTTCAAGTCACCTCTAGAGCAATAGGAAACTTGCTCTCACTCCAAAGAGATAGGACGAAATAGCTCTTGGTTTGTGGCAGCCACTCTCTCCTCCTGGGGGGCTATTTTCCCGGCTTACGCCGTATGGAAAGCTCGCAGTTAAAAGGCGATCTGTACGGACACCAATAAAACCTTCAAGTGAAACAGATGTTAGTTACTCAACGGCTTTGGGCAATTCGGGATGAAATCGTGCACTCAATGTTGGTAGCAAGAATTTGCATAACCCGATGCATCCTCCTTGCTCATAATTACGGCCTTGCACAATACGACATAGTCTTTCGGATCCCGAATGGCTCGGAAGGACATGCAAATCTCTATCTTGTCGATGCTGGGAATCATCGAACCCTGATTGTTACCGGCCAAATTGCAGACCACAGCGAGGGGCCTCGAGTTCTGGAAAACGATCACGCCCTGGCCTTCGCGCTGGGGCGACTCTGGTTGTTGGGCAGGACTCGGCTAAGCGCAGCCACTGGCGAAGTCTTTCATTTCACCGCCGATATGGATAGCGGCAAACTTGTGGAGACATGGCGATACGGCGAGGCAGCCGGTTGGCGGCCTTTTCCGGTAAAGCTGGATTCTATTTTCGAGGTTGAAAACCGCTTCGGGATCCGATTTCCAAGTTACCGCGGGGCCCGCTCTCCCCGGTATGGCGCCGACTCCATCAAAGCGGACGACGCGATCTCGCTGGCAAACTCGATCGAATGCCCGGTCAATGAATAAGCTTCGTGTTGGAATCGTCGGGTTGGGCCCGATCGCTCAAAACGCCCATTTGCCGGCACTCGAGAAAGCACGCGACGTCCATCTGCAGGCGATTGCAGACACAGACGCTGCGCTAAGAGACCAGGTTTTCTGGCGCTACCGCCCAGAGACAGTGCACAAACATAGCGACCAGCTTTTTGCTGACCCGAACGTTGAACTGGTGATCTTGGCGGTGAGCGATCGCTTTCATGTACCCCTAGCCCGGGACGCGGTGAGGGCGGGCAAGCACGTCTTAGTAGAAAAACCATTAGGAATCACATCCAAGAATGCGAGACATTACGTTCAATGGTGAGCCCAGAGCAGGTTTTTGCTGTGGGCTGCAACCGTCGTTTTCTGCCGAGCGTCAAGGCGGCGAAGGCGTTTGCATCCAGGTCTCGCACGATCGCAAGTTATAACGCGTTCTATTACGATTCTACTTTCCGGCATAGCCTTACCCAACCAAACCTGTTTCCGGTCGAAATGAAAAACTCCGGTCAAATCACAAAAGCAGCCGGTGCCGATTGGAAGGCGACCGATCGCCGGATCTATAATCTTCTGACTCACTCTCCACATCTCCTGGACTTAGCGGGGTATTTAGTTGGTCCGATTGAAAAGGTGCGGGCGGTCCATCAAGAACGAGATATCACGCCATTAGGGGCTCACTCCAAAATTGTATCCCACGTTTGGCACATCGATATTGGTTTTCTGGCGAGACCGGGCGAGTTCGAGGGGGTCATAGGTCATTTTGATTTAGTCCTCCCCCGGCATGGTGAATTTGCGGAGGGTTTCAAGCTTGAGACTGATCTGGGACACGCCTTAGTGGAGTTTCCCTATGTTTGGTTTCAGAGAGAGCAGCGGGTAGAGATCTATGATGCTGACACCCACACGGTTAGCCGGCCAGAAGGCCAGGATACTAATACCTTTCGTCTCCAGTTAGAAGCTGTTGCGGACACGATTCTGAGGGGAGCGCCCTTAATAAATGCCAACCTTGAAGATGGCATTGAGGCAGTGAAGGCGATGGTGGCAGTGGGTTATAGCGCGTGCCACGGAGGAGATTGGGTCAACATCGAGGAAGTCGAGGGAGATTTGGCACACTCATATTTAAAATGCCCGCAATTAGCTGAAACTTAGGTGGCCAGGCAATTCCATAAAAGGCTAGTTTTTGCCAGACATCTACCCATGGGAGTTACCATAGAAGAGCAAAATATGTATACTAGAATTGGAATTTTTGCTAAGCACATCTCTCGGCCGACACCGGAAGAATTGTTCGCCGCCATAGCCGGTTTCGGTTTCAATTGCGTCCAGTTCAATGCGGCTTGCCTTGGGATCCCGACTCTGCCGGACACTTTAGACAAGGCAATTTGGCGCAGAGCTGCCCGGGCTGCCCGGAATGCTGGAGTCGAGATTGTCGCCCTGTCCGCGACCTTCAACCTGCTCGATGAAAATTGGTTACGTTTAGCCGAAAATTTCCGACGCCTGGAAATACTTGCGCAGGGAGCCACGATTCTCGGGACAAACTTGCTAACGCTATGCAGCGGCACGCGCAACCAGCAGGATATGTGGACCTACCATCCGGATAATGACACCGCTGTCGCCTGGGAGGATATGATCGCAGCAATGCAGACGGGCCTGGACGTTGCCAAAACCCACGACATTTATCTCGGAATTGAACCGGAGGTTGCTAACATCGTTAGTAATGCAGGAAGCGCAGTCCGATTGATCTCCGAAATTGGATCCGATAGGATCAGGATAGTCTTTGATCCAGCGAATCTCTATCGACCTCCTGCGGACCCCCGGCAAGATCGCGAGCTAGTTTCGGATGCACTGTTTCTCTTGAGCGATTTCGTAGCCATAGCTCATTGCAAGGACATTGCCGATCCGACGGCGTCCTTTCGGCATAATCGTGACGCCCTATATGATCATGTTCCCGCCGGAACGGGTATTCTCGATTATCATCATTATCTCTCGGAGCTCGGTAGGCTGACATCGGGAGACGTACCACTGATTCTGCATGGTCTTAATGAAAACCAGATACCGGCCTCCCTCGCATTTATCCGCCAGCGGTTGAAGGAGGTTAATAATTTCTCGAACTACTATTCGGGCCTGAAGCATCCAGCGAGCGGTAACTTTTCTATCTAACAGTGCGCCGTGGTGACCAAATAATCTATTGAAGAATTTCAACCGGTGCTATCGTTCTATTCAGACGGATTACGCTTTAACTATGCGACTCGAGGGGTAGGAAGCCACACCTGCTTTTTTCAGCACGGGATTGGCGGCAATCTTACCCAGCCATTTCGTTTTCTAATTGGACCCGGCGAACGGTGCTCGGACCTTGATGAGACGGGCAGTAAGTTTCCGCGGTTTCGCTTGGCTGCCTTTGATTTCAGGGCGCATGGAGCGACCCCGCTGGGTGATCCAAAAGAACTGCGCATAGATAGATTTGCAGACGACCTGATCGCCTTCATGGATCATTTGGAGACAGAAACAGGCTTACTGGGTGGTATTTCGATGGGAGCTGCCGTAGCCCTGAGTGCAGCGTTACGCTATCCGCGACGCTGCCTCGGGCTCGTTCTTAGTCGGCCCGCATGGCTGAACGGTTCCATGTCTCCAACCGCCGTCGCTGCTTATACCAAGGCGGCTCGCCTTCTTCAGGATGAGTCGTCGCCGCAAATCGCAGTGGAAAAAATGGAACAGAGTGACGTTTACAGGCGAGTAGCCGCAGCTAGTGCCGATGCCGGAAAATCTCTCTTGGGGCAGATCAATTGCGTAGTCTCGGATCCGAGCATTCGCGAAGCTGCGATTGCTCGCTTGCTATCACTGCCGACTGGTCAACGAGGCCTCGACTTGAAGAGCGCCTCGGCAATTACTGTGCCGACCTTGATTATGGCGACCCCAAACGATCCTATGCATCCGCTCGGTTTCGCCGAAGCTTTGGCCGGAGCAATTCCGCGGGCCTCGCTGATTAAACTGGCTCCTAAGGAAGTGAACGACGGCCCGCATATCGCGGAGGTTGATCTACATGCCTGGCGGTTTCTCAGTTCGATAATAGGCTGAATTCCGTTAAAGTTCGGGTTCTACCATAAGCGAAAGTCTTTTATGCTTTCATTAAAAACCGAACGGAAGGCCTTCCGGATCCCGTAAAATCTCTCCTTTTAACGGGGAGTTTTCCCGCGATCGTCATCATAATGACAGATGCCGGGCGCCCTGCTCGCTTAACCCTGCTGATTCTTGGGACCCGGCATGCGTCGATGCCTTATGGCGTCATGCGGTAAGGCGAACCGTTTTTAACCACGGCAGCGGGTGTCTTTGTCGTCGAAGGTGTTGGCTCATAGTGGTAGCTCGCCGGAATTTCGGCAACTTTCATCGGTTTATACGTGGTTTTGCCCCTAAAGTAGGACAGC
>JAFAVN010000179.1 GCA_019242435.1 Verrucomicrobiota bacterium
TTATTCCCGGGGCAGTCTTCCCCGACTATGAGCTTCCCGATCACGCCGCGAAACGTCGGAAGCTCTCCGAACTGCAAGGACAGCACCCAATGGTTCTGGTCCTCAGCCGCGGAGCTTTCTGCCCCAAGGACCGCCGGCAGGCTGAAGGGTTGGTTCAGCTCCATCGCGAGATAGAGGTCGGCTATTGCCGGCTGGTCACTATCAGCACCGACAATATCACAGAGACAAATGAATATCGCACTGGAGTGGGTGCCCACTGGCCTTTCCTTTCCGACCCGGGGCGTAAAGTCCAAAAGGATCTCGACATCACCGAGTACACAGATCCTCTCCACAATCCGATGATCCCCCATGTCATTGTCCTCGAACCTGGGCTCGTTGTATACAAGATCTACAACGGCTACTGGTTCTTCGGCCGGCCCACAATGGAAGATCTCCGCCAGGATTTACGAGCCGTTACCAAAAAATGCCGTCCGGACTGGGACATCACGGCGCCCGAACTCAGAGCGGCGTGGCAACAAGGCCGAAAGGAGCTCTTCTATCCCTACGGTAAAACCTACGCCCAAACCTTGGGTGAACAGGACTAGAATGGCAGCGGCTGGCGGATTCAGGAAGGCAAGCAGCGTGCTCCAGGACGGTGAGGGCAGTCACCGCCAGCTACAAGTCGATCACCACGTCGTCCTTAGGTCGGGAGCAGCAGATCAGCAGATTACCCTGGGTGGGTGGCTCGAGCGGGTCGGGCTGGTACGCTACCGAGCCCGAGATCAACCCGCTTTCGCAGGTGTGGCAGACTCCTGTGCGGCACGCCCAGCGCACCGGCACGTCACAGGCTTCCGCGAAATCGAGAAGGCTCGAAAACTTTGGGTTCCAGCACACATTGAGACCGCTGCGCACAAACGAAACTCGTGGCCCCGAACCCACAGGCCCCTCCGGCGGGTGCGGAGGTACCTGCGACCGATCGACCACACCGGGCGTTATCGGTTTACTTGGACCGAAAATCTCCGTGTGCACCCGGTTGTCTGAAACGCCCCAGGCCGCCAGGCCCTGTCTCAAATCCCGCAGAAACCCAGCAGGCCCGCACAGATAGAAATCGGCATCGCAACGCACACCGAGTTTTTCGAGCGCTTCGACCGTGATACGTCCTGAAGCATCGAAATCCGTTCCAGGACGATCTCGTGAAGCCGGGCGACTGTAGGCAATGAAGCTTTTGCCGCGAGGTAGGGTTTTGACCAGGTTGCGTGACTCCTCCGCAAACGGATGCTCCTCACCGTTACGAGCTCCGAACACCCACCAGACTTCGCGGGGCGAAGCTTCGGCAGCTAGGGAATGCAGCATCGCCAGCACCGGCGTTGCTCCCACGCCCGCGCTGAGTAACACTACTTGCTTCTCGCCCGGCTGCAGCGTGAAATTCCCCCTCGGCGCCGCCACATCGAGCAAATCACCCAACCTGACTTGATTGTGCAGGTAGCTACTGGCAACGCCGTTCACCTCCAGCTTAATACTCACCCGGTAATGGTCCGTACTGGGTAAATCCGAAAGCGAGTAGTTGCGCAACAGGACAGGAACATTGGGTGCCGGTTGTATGCGCAAGATAATAAACTGACCGGGTAGAGCGGCAACGAGTGGGCGATCATCAGCAGGCGTTAGGGTTAATGAAACTACGCCTGCGCTCTCCCGATTGATACGAGAGACTCTCAGCTGTCGAAATCCCGACCAGGCAGGCGGCGGACCGCTCTCCTGTGTGAGCCCCGGATTCCCTGGTTCTGGGGTTTCTTTTTTCTGGTTTTGCAGGATCGCTTGAAATGAATCCTGCCATCCTTGGCTCAAAGCTCGGATGCGTAATGCTCGCTCTAATTGCTCGGAAGTATGATTCGGCAGATAAAGTAGTGCATCTATCTCCGCGACATTCATTCGCTCGGAGCCTTCGGTGACCTTTACAATTTCATCACCGGCTCCAACTTCACCTTCTTCCAGGACTCGAAAGTAAAAACCCGGCCGATGATGCGCCACCACCAGGGCGGCCATTTGCGGTTCGTCCATGCGAATACCGAGCCGATAACAGGTAACCCGCGGCTGTGATACCTCGAATAATGCGGTGCCGATGCGGTAACGGTCGCCAATACAGACTTCAATGTCAGGCAAGCCTTCCACAGTGAAGTTTTCACCGAATTGTCCATATGAAAAGTCAGTTCGGCCGAGTTGGCGTTCCCAGTAGCGGTAGGAATCCAGCTGGTAAACCATTACCGCGCGGTTCGAACCTCCGTGGCCGGCCAGGTCGCCCTGGCCATCACCATCGATATTCAGTTTCCGAACGATCACGCGACCGACGACTGGACTCTTCCAGATGCCTGTGCGGACGGTTTTACCGCGCCAGGTGATCTCGCGCGGGAGGCCGATATTAACGGATACAAGTCGGGGTGCCATTTCTCGTGTCAGCGCTTTGCCAGAACATCACAAACTATTTGGAGCAATCACAAAAACCGCTCGAATGCCGTGTTACCGAGCATGTCATCGGTGTAAGCAATTTTCATTGTTTGAGCCGGAGACCTTTCGGGACGAAGACGCGGTCCAGTCCGTCAAAGAAGAACTGCACCAGCAACGCGAGCAAGGCGGCGGGAATCGCGCCCTGCAAAATCGTCTTGTAGTCATTCAGATTAAGCCCGCTGATGATTGGTTCTCCCAATCCGCCGACCCCGATGAGTGCGGCCAGCGTTGCGGTGCCGACGTTAATGATCGCGCTGGTTTTTACTCCGGCCAAAATCGTGCGTGAGGCGAGCGGCAAGAAAACTTTCCAAAGTTGTGCCCGTGGCTCCAATCCCAGCGCCGCAGCGGATTCCCGGACCGCTGTCGGGATGTCCTGCAGACCGGTGGCGGTATTCCGAACGATCGGCAGTAGGCTATACAAAAAAAGAGCGAAGACCGCCGTTACCGGACTGATTCCGAAAAAAGGAAGTGGCACCAGCAATGCAAGTAACGCGAGAGACGGGATAGTTTGGATCATGCCGCTGGTGGCGAGAATAAAGTTGCTGACCGGGCCGGGACGACTCGCCCGAATGCCAAGCGGTATGCCGGCAATAATTCCTAGGAAAAGCGAAGCCCCAACCAATTCCAAGTGTCGCAATGTCCAGCCCCCAATTTTTCCAATCAAGTCATTGGAGCGGGAGACTGGTTTTTGACCAAAATAAAGCGACGCGGCCAAAGCATAATCTTTTGTCCGCTCAGCTTCTGAGTTCAAGCGCGTCATGCGCGCTTCATCGAACGTGCCCACGAGTTTTTCCAACGCAGCCACGGCCCGCTTGTCCATATCGAGCCGGTAAAGAAACACTGCTTTATATTGCGGAAAAAAATGAAGATCATCATCAAGCACGACGAGATCGTTTTCCGCGATTTTTGCGTCCGTCGAATAAGCGTCTTTCAGGTCGATTGAACCGTTCGCCAGGGCGGCATAGCCAAGCGCGTGATCGATCCCACGTACATTTCGCATCTGCAAACCGTAGCGGGCGCTCAACGGCGTCCAGCCATCCTGGCGGTCGAGAAATTCATGGGTCAGACCAATTTTCAGATCGGGGTGATCCCGCAGATCGCTTATCCTGTGGAGGGCAAGCTTGGCGGCGCGATCTCGCCGCATCACGAGAGCGTAGGTGTTGTTGAACCCAAGCTCCCCCGTCATCCCCACCCCACGTTGCCGAAGCAGCGCACCCATTTGATCCGTCCCCAGCGGCTTCGTTTTCAGAATTTCCTCGGCTATCGTGCCGGTGTACTCGGGATAGAGCGTAATTTCGCCCTCCTGCAAGGCTTGCCACAAGATGATCGTCCCGCCCATGCCTTGCCGGACCTCGGCTGCGAAGCCGGCGTTCTGCAAAGCCGTCTTAGCAATCTCAGCCAAAACGTAGGACTCGGTGAATTTCTTGGAACCGATCACAATTCGCTGCGCTTGCGCCGCAGCGGAAAACGCGAAAATCAGCACAATCGCTATGATCGGCTTCATATAGCCTCAACTGCGCGTTGAGCGCGTAGAAACTCGCGAACGAACTCTGTGGCCGGCCTGGTTCGCAGGTCATCGAGCGTTCCGAATTGGACGATGCGTCCTTCATTCAGCAACACAATGCAATCGGCAAAAAAGCCGGCCTCGGCCATGTCGTGGGTGACCATTATAACCGTCTGTTGCAGTCGCTTGAAAATCTCCTTCAACTCATCCTGCAGACGGGCACGGACCATTGGATCAAGCGCGCCAAGCGGCTCATCGAGCAGAAGCACCGCCGGCTGAAGCATGAGCGCGCGCATCAGGCTCACCCGTTGCCGCTGGCCGCCGGAGAGTTCGACCGGATAACGCAGGAGCGCACGTTCGTTGAAATGAGTCAACTCACACAGCTCATGCAGGCGGGTTTCCATTTGCTCTGCTGGCTGTTTGAGATGCTTTGCCATGAGCAATATGTTTTGTCCGGCCGTCAAATGAGCGAACAACCCGCCCTCCTGAATCACGTACCCGATGCGCCGTCGCAGGGAGAGGATGTTCGTTGGTGTGATCCTGTCGCCGTCAATTTCGATTGT
>JAFAVN010000255.1 GCA_019242435.1 Verrucomicrobiota bacterium
CTATTGATCAAACAGACCTCCTGATCACTCTTTCCGTGCAAGCTTCGCGCTCCGAAGATCAAAAGAACGAGGCCATCCGTGACAAGACCTACTCAATCAAGCTCATGACCGACGTTATCGATCCAGATTTCGAAACGAAATATCCGAACACCTTTAAGGTGCTGACCAACGCCGATATTGATGCTTACTTTATTAACACGATGATCAAAAGAGCGAACAAGCGGCTCCGGCCGTTTGTTCAGCATCCGGCACTGGTCTTGCCGCTGTTCACCGTCGGCGACTTCAGTTATCCGAGCGGGCACGCCTCCGGAATGGAACTACAAGCCCGGATCCTGGCGAAATTATTCCCCGGCCAAAGGGAAGCACTGTTAAAACGTGCCCGGCAAATCGCCGATGGGCGGGTCGTTGCCGGAGTTCATTACGCAAGCGATACCGAAGCCGGCCTGGCATTGGGCGACCTATTATTTATGGAGCTCGAAACCAAGAGCACTTTCCAGAAAGATCTCGCCGCCGCGGCGGCAGCGGATCAAATTCCGCTAGCTGAGTACACTACTCCGCGAGCAATGCACTTTTCTCTTCGCGTATGAAGTCTTCGAACGTCTTAGGTTTGGCGCCGCCCAATACTTGGATAGTGTCGGTCACACTGAATCGGGCGGCATCCGATCCGGCCGCGCGAATTGCCCGCCAAAGGTGAGACAAATGTTCTACGGCGTGCTCATTGAGGCCTCTGGTCAGGGCGTCTTTGCGCCATTCTTCATCTGATATCTCCTGGTAGCGCACTTCTCTACTCAAGACCCGGCTCAATACCGCAATGATGTCCCGCAATGTCAGTACGGTTCCGACAAGTGGATAGGCGGTGCCGGAAGGCACATCCGGTCGCGTCAACAGACCAGCCGCAACCCGGGCAACATCTTCGCCGGATACCAACGGAACGGTCGTGCTATCGCTCCCCCAAGGCAACCGGATCGGCCCTTCAGTCGCGACACTAAAACGCACGAGGGCACGCACGTTCTCGTAAAAGATCGTGGCCCGAAGATGGACGGTATGGATCCCTGCCCATTCAAATATTTGTTCCGATAAATAGTTCTGGCGCATCCGGGGAGTAGGAGCGTCCAGGGAAGAACGCAACATAACTAGGTTAACCAGCCGGCGGACAGCACCTTGCCGGGCAGCGACTGCCATGATGGCGGTTGCATCGAGTAGCCCTTCCTGAACCGGATAAGCAAAATAGATGCTGGATACGCCCTTTACGGCTCGCAGTACGGATTGTGGGTCGAGCAAATCGCCTTGGACTATCTCTGCTCCCAGCTCGCGCAGGTATTCAGAGCGTTCATCGACTTGGTGAACGAACGCCCGAACGGGAACGCCGCGGGCCAGCAGCATAGCGGATAGATGACGGCCGGTTTTGCCTTGCCGGCCTCCGGCAGCTCCGGTCACAAGAACCAATTGGTCAGGCATACGCGTAATTGTATTAGAAGTTAATTAGAGGGATCGATAAGTAAGAAACGCTGGATCGGTACCCACAAGTACCACTTGTTTTTAGACTATGGTACTATTGGGTACCGTGTCAAGTGTGTTTTATGCCCGACCCTAAACCGGTAGTCGCTCCTACCCAACCCCAGCCCGCTCCGGTTCGCCGGCGTATCCTCGACGCCGCTTTCGCCGCTTTCGTCGAGCAGGGATATGCCCAGACCAGCACCCTCGATATTGCTACCCGGGCGCACGTCTCCAAACGGGAACTCTACTCCGTCGTCGGCAATAAGCAGGAAATGCTGGTAGCTTGTATCACCGAACGCGCCAGGCGAATGCGGCTACCAATCGATCTGGCCGTCCCGGATGACCGCGCCGCGCTGGCAGATCTCTTGACCAATTTTGGAGCCCAGTTGTTACGGGAGGTCGGCGATCCCGCTGTTATTGCCGTTTTTCGGCTGGCCATTGCTGAGGCAGACCGAACTCCAGAGATAGCTCAGGCCTTGGATTCGATCGGACGTGAAGCCAGCCGCGCGGCACTCAGAGAGATGTTGGAGAGCGCGCGCTCTTCAGGGCTCCTCCATGGCGACATCGCGGAAATGAGTCAAAAGTTTCTGGCCCTGCTTTGGGGCGACCTGCTGGTCAATTTGCTCCTGCGCATTTCTAAGCCGCCCACCCGAAAAGAAATACAGCGCCGCGCTCGAAACGCGGCTACGGCATTTCTCAAGCTTTTCACGTCGCCGGAAGCCTAGATGAAGAAACCTGCTGAAAGCCGCGAGACAATAGTGCCGCAATTTTGTAGTTGGTTATGCTTTCGATAAAACCGCTTTCAGCGCTACTGCCTTTTCTTAGCGCCTTTGCGTCTTTGCGTGAGGTTTAGGTTGTTGCGGACTTTCAGCTAAGCCTTCGTATCTCTGCGTGAGATCTCTTGTCCGCTATGATAAGTCGCGGCTTCGCCGCTAGTCAGGCCGATACGCCGGTACGGCGATACCCCGAGCGCCGAACGCCTAAATCAGCATCTCCGTCTCCGGATCGAACAGACAGGCTTTGGCCATATCGACTCCCAGCTTTACTGGTTGGCCGACGGAAAGCGTCGCATTTGGCTCGAAACGGGCAATCGCCTCGTGGCCGGCAATGCGAACGACCACCATGGTCTCGGCGCCCGTGGGCTCGACAACTTCCACCCGGCCTTCAATGGCGCCCAAATGAGCCGTTTCTTCGACCTGGCGTCGATCGTAGCGGGTTAGGTTTTCCGGCCTTATGCCCAGCACGACGCGCCGGCCGTCAACCGGTTTTATACCTTCGGGAAGCGGCAGCTGCGTCGTCTGCCCATCGTTTCCTGATAAAACGACTGTCGCCGGCGCCGAATCGGTAATCTGGGCGGGCAGGAAGTTCATTGCCGGGGAACCCATGAAGCTGGCAACGAACATATTCGCAGGCCGATCGTAAACCGCTCGCGGCTCAGCAAATTGCTGAAGCGTGCCCTGGTGCATTACCGCGATGCGGGAAGCCAGAGTCATCGCCTCAACCTGGTCGTGGGTGACGTAGATGGTTGTCTTGCCGATGCGCTGATAAAGCTTCTTTATCTCCGTCCGCATCTCGATCCGAAGCTTGGCGTCAAGATTAGAAAGCGGCTCGTCGAACAGAAACAGCGCGGGATTCCGTACCAGCGCCCTTCCCATGGCGACGCGCTGGCGCTGGCCGCCCGAAAGTTGAGAGGGCTTGCGGTCGAGCAGACTTTCGATCCGCAAAAGCTGGGAGACCCGGGCCAAGGCTTCCGCTCGCGTCTGCTTGGGAACACCGCGGCTCTCCATGCCAAAAGTGATATTGCCGCGGACCGTCATCGTTGGATAGAGCGCATAGGACTGGAACACCATGGCGATGTCGCGATCCTTCGGCGCGATGTGGTTAACGACGCGCTCGTCGATCCTGATCTCGCCTTCGTTGATGCTTTCCAGTCCAGCGATCGTCGCCAGCAAGGTCGATTTTCCGCAACCCGAAGGTCCGAGCAACACCACGAATTCGCCGGTCTTGACCTCGAGGTCGATTCCTTTCAGCACGGAGACTGAGCCGAATGATTTTTTTAAGTTACGAATCGTGAGGGAGGACAT